>JAOPWG010000290.1 GCA_025965775.1 Modestobacter sp.
GCGGGCGCGCTCCGGAGGATCGCCTTCCTCCTGGAGCGCGCCCGCGAGCCGTCCTACCGGGTGAAGGCCTTCCGGACGGCGGCCACCGTGGTCGCCGGCCTGGACGACGCCGAGCTCGACCGGCGCATCCGCACCCGCACGCTGAAGGACCTCAAGGGCATCGGCGACAAGACCGCCGCCGTCGTCCTGGAGGCGCACCGCGGTGAGGTCCCGGACTACCTGGCCAGGCTGGAGGAGCAGTACGCCGAGCTGGCCCCGCTCGCCGACGACGCCGCGGCCCTGCGCGCCGCGCTCAGGGGCGACCTGCACACGCACTCCGACTGGTCCGACGGCGGCAGCCCGATCCGGGAGATGGCCGAGGCCGCGATCGCCATCGGCCACGAGTACCTCGCCCTCACCGACCACTCCCCCCGGCTGACCGTCGCCAACGGCCTGACCGCGGCGCGACTGGAACGGCAGCTCGACGAGGTCGCCGCGCTGAACGACGAGCTCGCGCCGTTCCGCATCCTCACCGGCATCGAGTGCGACATCAACGTCGACGGCTCGCTCGACCAGACCGACGAGCTGCTGGGCCGGCTGGACGTCGTGGTGGCCAGCGTGCACTCCGAACTGCGCGCCCCACGGGCGCAGATGACCGAGCGGATGCTCGCCGCCGTCGAGAACCCGCACACCGACGTCCTCGGGCACTGCACCGGCCGGCTGCTCATCGAGCGCGAGCAGGCCGGCGGCAAACGCCAGCGACCCCGGCCGGAGAGCGACTTCGACGCCGACGCCGTCTTCCGGGCCTGCGTCCAGCACGGGACGGCGGTGGAGATCAACTCGCGCCCCGAACGCCTCGACCCGCCGCGGCGGCTCCTGACCAGGGCCGTCGAGCTGGGCTGCGCGTTCTCCATCGACACCGACGCGCACGCCCCCGGCCAGCTCGACTGGCAGGACGCCGGCTGCGTCCGTGCCGTGGAGTGCGGCGTCCCGACGGACCGCGTGGTCAACACCCGCACGGCGGAGGAGCTGCTGGCCTGAGCGCCGGCCGGCTTCATCATCCCGGGGGACGGCCCCTCCACACCGGCCCGACCGGCGGGCACGCTGGACGGATGCCCCTCAGGAACGCCCTCGGCGCGATCACGCTCGTGGCGGCGCTCCTGATGGGCAGCTCCGCCTGCACCAGCGCCAGCACCGACGGCGACGCGACCGGGACGGCCCAGCAGCCCCACGCGGTCACCGACCGGGTGCTCGACCTGCGCGACGACTCGCGCAGCACCGACCCGACCCCGGAGAGCGCGGGCAGCGACGCCACTGCCGGCCGCGCGTTGCCGACCCACCTCTTCTACCCCGCCGACGGAGCCGGCCCGTTCCCGGTCGTCGTCTTCAGCCACGGGTTCGGCTCCACGCCCGAGGCCTACCGGGACCTGCTGGAGAGCTGGGCGGCCGCCGGCTTCGTCGTCGCCGCACCGACGTTCCCGCTGACCTCCCGCGGGTCCGCCCTGGTCCGCGCCGACGTGCTCGACCAGCCGGCCGACGTCTCCTTCGTGCTCACCCAGGTGCTCGCGCTCGGCACCGCGCCGGGCGACCTGGCCGGGCGCATCGACACCACGCACGTGGCCGTGGCCGGGCACTCGGCCGGCGCGATGACCACCCTGGGCGTACTGGGCACCTGCTGCCGGGACTCCCGGGTCACCGCGGCCGTCGTCCTGTCCGGGACGCTCCAGGCGTTCGGGCCCACGATCGCCGCTCCCGGCGTCCCCACCCTCTTCGTGCACGGCACCGCCGACGACGTGCTCCCGCTCGCCGACGGACAGGCCGCCTACGCCGCGGCCCCGGCCGCCAGGGCGTTCGTCGAGCTGCCCGGCGGCACCCACTCCTCGCCCTACGACGACCGGTCGGACCCGCACGCCGCCGCCGTCCGCACGCTCACCACCGATTTCCTCCGCTGGACCCTGGACGGCGACGCGCAGGCGCTCACCGCGCTGCGCACCGACGCCCGGCAGCCGGGGGTCACCGAGCTGGCGGAGGACCGCCTCACCCCCTGAACGCCTCCGGAACGTGAGGCGCTGACCAGCGCATACGCACGCAGAGTGACCGGACCAACACGATAACTCCCTCGTCCGAGGGACGACGGCACACTCCGCCGGCCGCGATGCTGCTCGGGCGACGCCTCCGTGCGCCCACCGTCACCCGGACGGCGGCGGCGGAGGTCTCCAGCGGACCGAACCAGGGACGCCGGCGTCGCGGGGGAAGAGAGGCGCTGGGACGTGGCCCTGCGAGTCCTGCACGTGAGCCAACCGGTCGAGGCCGGTGTCCCGAACGTGGTCGCCGCGCTGGTGAGCCACCAGACCGCCCACGGGCACGACGTGCACGTGGCCTGCCCGCCCGGGCCCGGGCTCGCCGAGCGTGCCGTGCCCCTCGGCGCCACCCACCACGCCTGGGAGGCCACCCGCAGCCCCGGCCGCACCGTCCCCGGCGAGGTCGCCCGGCTGCGCCGGCTCATCGACGAGATCGATCCGGACGTCGTCGTCCTGCACTCGGCCAAGGCAGGTCTGGCCGGCCGGCTGGCCCTCCGCGGCCGCCGCCCCACCGTCTACGTTCCGCACGCCTGGTCCTTCGAGGCCGTCCGCGGTGCGCTCGCCACCGCCTCCACCGCCTGGGAGGTCGCCGCCGGCCGCTGGACCGATGTCGTCGTCTGCGTCAGCGACGACGAGCGGGCCCGCGGCCGCGCCGTCGGGATCACCGCCCGGATGGAGGTCGTCGCCAACGGAGTGGACGTCGAGGCGTTCCAGCCCCGCAGCGCCACGGCCGCGCGCCGGCGGCTCGGCCTGGACGACCGGCCCACCGTGGTCTGCGTCGGCCGGCTCGCCGAGCAGAAGGGCCAGGACCTGCTGCTCGAGGCGTGGCCGACCGTCACCGCCGCGGTGCCCGACGCCCGGCTGGTGCTCGTCGGCGACGGCCCCGAGCGCGCCGCCCTGCAGGCCGCCGCCCCGGCCGACGTCATCTTCACCGGCTCCCGCTCCGACGCCGCCGACTGGCTGGCCGCCGCCGACGCCGTCGCGCTGCCCTCCCGCTGGGAGTCCACGCCGCTGGTCTCGCTGGAGGCGATGGCGATGGGCCGCCCGGTCGTCGCCTTCGCCGTGGACGGCGTCCGGGCCTCCTTCGGCGACACCGGCGTCGTCCTCGACCACGGGGACGTCGACGGCTTCGCCACCGCCCTCACCCGGCTGCTCGCCGACCCGGCGGCCGCCGACGCCGCCGGGCAGGCGGCGCGGGCGCGGGCCGTGGAGGTCGCCGACCTGCGCGCCACGATGAAGGCCTGGGACGAGCTGCTGGCGTCGGTCACGGGGACCTCCCGGCCGCAGCACGACCTGCGGGTCACCCCGGTCCGCAGCCTGCCGCGCACGCTGCTCGGCGGCGGCCTGCGCGGCATCGACATCGCCACCGTGGAGGACGGCTCCCGGCTGCGCGCGGCCGCCCTGTCCGCGCTCGGCGTGCCGGTGTGGTGGCGCGGGGACGCGGCGGCCCCGCCGGCCCTGGG
>JAOPWG010000298.1 GCA_025965775.1 Modestobacter sp.
GCGCAGCGGCACGACATGATGCCCAGCCACATGCCCAGCCACGGAGGACGACGGATGAAGACACGAGGCGCAGTGCTGCGCGGGCCCGGCGACTGGGAGGTCGTGGACCTCGACCTGGCCGACCCCGCGCCGGGGCAGGTGCTGGTCGAGATGGCCTACGCGGGGCTCTGCCACTCCGACGAGCACCTGCGTTTCGCCAGCCAGCGCTACCCGATCATCGGCGGGCACGAGGGCGCCGGCATCGTGCGGGCCGTCGGGCCGGGCGTCACCGGGGTGGCGCCCGGGGACCACGTGGTCACCGCGTTCCTGCCGGCCTGCGGCCACTGCCGCTGGTGTGCCTCGGGCCGGTCCAACCTGTGCGACCTGGGCTCGACGATCGGCACCGGCCAGCTGCCCGACGGCACGTGGCCGTTCCGGCTGGACGGCGAGGAGGTCGGCGGCTTCTGCATGGTGGGCGCCTTCGCCGAGCACTCGGTGCTCTCCGAGCACTCCTGCGTGAAGATCGAGCCGCACTACCCGCTGGACGTCGCGGCGCTGCTGGCCTGCAGTGTGCCCACCGGCTGGGGCTCGGCGGTCAACGCCGGCCCGGTGCGCCCGGGGGACGTCGTCGTGGTGGTCGGCACCGGCGGTGTCGGCTGCAACGCCGTCCAGGGCGCGGTGAGCGTCGGCGCCCAGCACGTCATCGCCGTCGACCCGGTGGCCTTCCGCCGCGAGTTCGCCCGGACGATGGGCGCCACGCACGCCGTGGCCAGCGCCGAGGAGGCGGCCGGCCTGGCCCGCCAGCTCTCCCGCGGCACCGGCGCGGACGTCGTCATCGTCACCACCGGCGTGACCAGCGCCGGCATCATCGGCGGGGCCTACCGCTGCCTGGGCAAGGGCGGCTCGATGGTGCTCACCGGCCTGGCCGACGAGATGATGGAGATGACGCTGGCCCTGCCGGCCAACATCACCACCCTCTACGAGCAGAAGATCCAGGGCGCGCTCTACGGCATGTGCAGCGCCTACCGGGACATCCCGCGGCTGCTGCGCCTCTACGAGGAGGGCACGCTCAAGCTCGAGGAGCTGATCACCAAGCGGTACTCCCTGGACGAGGTCAACCAGGGCTACCAGGACCAGCGCGACGGCGCGATCATCCGCGGGGTGCTGCAGCACCAGCACTGACCCGCCCGCCCCACCTCCCGTTGATCATCGGCGGGTGGCTGGGACCGGCGGCGGCGTGTGGTCGACCACCTGCCGATGATCACCGCGACACGGGTGCGGGGGAGGGCGCCGGTTGACCCGGGGCCGGGCTGGGCAGCCCTCTCCCGTGGCTGAACCCGTGATCGCCGTCCTGGACGTCGACGGCACCCTCGTCGACTCGAACTACCAGCACGCGCTGGCCTGGTACCGGGCGCTGCGCTCCCTGGGCGAGACCTTCCCGATCTGGCGCCTCCACCGGCTCATCGGGATGGGCGGTGACCAGCTGGTGGCTGCCCTCGGCGGGCAGGAGCTGGAGGACCGGCTCGGGGAGGAGGCCCGCGAGCGGCAGGGCGTGGAGGTCGACAAGCTGATCGGCGAGGTCGCCGCGCTGCCCGGCGCCCGGGACCTGCTGCTGGCGATCAAGGCGCGCGGTCACCGGCTGGTGATAGCCAGCTCCGGTCAGCCCCGGCACGTCGACGCCGCGCTGGACCTGCTCGACGCCCGCGACGTCGCGGACGCCTGGACCTCCAGCGAGGACGCCGAGCGGACCAAGCCCGCCCCCGACCTGCTCCAGGTGGCGCTGCGGAAGCTGGACGCCCCGGAGGATGCCGCCAGCGTGCTGATCGGCGACTCGACCTGGGACGTGGAGGCGGCCGAGCGGGCCGGGATGCCGGCGATCGTCGTGCGCTCCGGGGGCTTCGGGGACGACGAGCTGCGCGCAGCCGGCGCGGTCGGCATCTACGACACCCCCGCTGACCTGGGCGCCGACCTGGATGCCACCCCACTGGCCTGACCGGGGCCGCGGACGACGGTCGTCCCCCGCCGAACCGGCAAGCTGTCACTGTGCGTGACCACATGGCAGCGCTCTTCTGGCTGTGCACGCGCCTGTGCTGCGCCTATGTTCAGCCGCGCCGGACGTGACGTCAGGTCAAATCGACGGAGTGTGACGATGAGGGTCGCTGCTCGACTGGTCCCGCGGTCTCCCGCGGTGGGCCGCAGCCACGGTGCGGCGGTGTGCGGTGGCGGAGCGCCGACGACCACCGCCGCACCGGCCGTGTGGTGCCTGGACCTCGCCGACCCCGACTGGGACCTCGCGGCGGCGGCCGCGCTCCTGGACGACGCGGAGACCGCTCGTGCGCTGCGGGCGGCGCCCGGCGTCCGTCGCCGGCGGGTGCTGCTGCGCGCCGGGCTGCGCGTGGTCCTCGGTCGGCTGCTCGGCGTCCCGGCCGGGCGGGTGCCGATCGCGGCCGAGGACGGCCGGCCGCGCCTGGCCGGGGCAGCGGGACGGCGTGGGATCCAGGTGTCGTGCTCGGCCAGTGAGGGGGTCGGGCTGCTGGCCGTGGCCTGGGGGACGCCGGTCGGGATCGACGTGCAGCGGCACCGGGACGCGGAGGCCCGGGCGGCGCTGGACGAGGACTGGCTCGCCCCCGCCGAGCTGCGTGCCCTGGCCGGCCTGCCCCCGGCCGACCGGTGGCCGGCGGTCACCCGGTGCTGGACGCAGAAGGAGGCCGTGCTCAAGGGGAGCGGTGTCGGTCTGCGGCGCTGGCCGGCGACGGTGCTCACCCCGGTGGCCGGCCGGGGCCGCTCGGGTGACTGGTCGCTGGCCCCGGTCCCGGTGCCGGCCGGGTGGGTGGCCAGTCTCGCCGTCCGGTCGCCGGTGGCGGTTCCCGAGGGCGCGGTCACCGCGCTCACCCCGGGAGCACTGCGATGAGCCTCGGCGTCGCGGCCGCGGCGGCCGTCGCCCCGGCCGGGCCGCCCACCCAGCTCGCGGCCTTCCGCGCGCGGTGCGAGGAGGTGGCCGGCACGGGCCTGGCGACGACCATGGCGCTGCACGCGTTCTCCGTGGAGCACTACCGGGACTTCTGGCACACCTTCCTGGACTGGTCCGGGCTGGCGTGGGAGGGCGAGAGCGAGCCGGTGTGCACCGGTGAGGACGTGCGGCGGGACCGCTTCTTCCCCGGCGTCCGGCTCAACTACGCCGAGAACCTGCTGCGCCCCCTGCCCGACGCCGGCGACGACGCCGCCGCGCTCACCTCGGTGCACGCCGACGGCTCGGTCGACCGGCTCACCCGGGGGGAGCTGCGCACCGCGGTGCACCGGACGGCGGTGGCCCTGCGCGGCCTGGGCATCGGCGTCGGCGACCGGGTGGCGGCGATCGCCCCCAACCACGCCGCTGTCGCCACGGCCGCGCTGGCGGTGGCGGCGCTGGGCGCCACGCTCTCCACCGCCACCCCCGACATGGGCCGCAGCGCCCTGCTCGGCCGGTTCGGTCAGGTGGAGCCGGTGGCCATCCTGCTGGACCGAGCCGGCATGGGCCGCGCCGGCGCCTCCGCCGACGACGTGCTGGCCGGCGTGCTCGCCGGGCTGCCGACGGTGCGGCACGTCCTCCTGCTCGACGACGGTCCGCTCCCGGCGGTCGCCGGGGAGCGGGCCACCCGGCTGGCCGCCCTCGTCGCCGAGGTGCCGGCCGAGCCGGACGCGGGCGCGTGGCCGCGGCTGCCCTTCGACCACCCGCTGTGGGTCATGTTCTCCTCGGGCACCACCGGCCCGCCGAAGGCCATGGTGCACGGCGCGGGCGGCTCGTTGCTGGAGCACGTCAAGGAACACCGCCTGCACGGCGACCTGGGCTCCGGCGACACGCTCTACTTCCACACCACCACGGCCTGGATGATGTGGAACTGGCAGCTGTCCGCCCTCGCTGTGGGCGCGCACGTCGTCCTCTACGACGGGCCGGTGGCCGGCCCGGAGACGCTGTGGGAGCTGGTGGCCGACCACGGCGTCACGGTGTTCGGAACCAGCCCGGCGTACCTCCAGCTGTGCCAGGACGACGGCTACCGGCCGCGCGAGGTACTGGACCTGGGCCGGCTGCGCGCGGTGCTGTCCACCGGGGCCGTGCTGCACCCGTGGCAGTTCGACTGGGTGGCCGACGCGGTCGGGGAGGTGCCGCTGCAGTCCATCTCCGGGGGCACCGACATCGTCGGGTGCTTCGTCCTCGGCCACCCGGACGAACCGGTCCGCCGGGGGCGCTGCCAGTCCCTGGGCCTCGGGCTGGACGTGGCCGCGCTCGACGGGGACGGCCGGCCGGTGCTCGGCGAGATCGGCGAGCTGGTCTGCCGCCGGCCCTTCCCCTCCCGTCCGGTCGGCTTCCTCGCCGACCCGGACGGGCGGCGTTTCCAGGAGTCCTACTTCAGCCAGCACCCCGGGGTGTGGACGCACGGCGACCTGATCGAGATCGACCCCGACGGGTCGGCCCGGATGCACGGCCGCTCCGACGAGCTGCTGAACGTCGACGGCGTCCGGATCGGGCCGGCCGAGATCTACTCGATCGTGCGCCGGCTCCCGGAGGTCACCGGGGCCATGGCGGTCGGGCAGCGCGATCCGGAGGTCCCGGGCGGCACCCGGCTGGTGCTCCTGGTCGTGCTGGTGCCCGGCACCCGGCTCGACGACGTCCTCAGGCAGCGGATCCGGTCCCTGCTGCGGCGCGAGGGCTCACCCGCGCACGTGCCCTCGCTCGTCCTCGACGTGCCCGAGCTGCCGATGACGCACAACGGGAAGCTGTCCGAGCGGGCCGCGCGGGACACGCTCAACGGGGACCCGGTGCGCAGCCTCGCCGCCCTGAAGAACCCCGCCTGCCTGGCCGACATCGCGGCGGTGGCGGCCGAGGTCGCGACGGTCGGCGCGGACCGTTCCGGGGCCCCCGGCCCGGGCGGGGCCGACCGCACCTCGGTGGTGCGCCGCGCGTTCGCCGAGGCGCTGGGCGCCGCGGTCCCGGACACCGCCGACTTCTTCGACGTCGGCGGCACGTCCCGCCAGTCGATCATGCTGCTGCGCCGGCTGCGGCGGGAGCTGGACCGGCCGCTGCGGATGAACACCTTTCTCGCCGCGCCCACGGTCACCGGCGTCGCCGCCGCCATGGCGGCGGGCACGGAGGAGGACTCACCCGTCGAGCTGCTGCGCGCCGGGGACGCCGCAGAGCCGCCGCTGCACGTCGTGCACGGCAACTTCGGCGACATCGACGTCTACCGGGCGATGGTGGACCAGCTCGACGTCCCCGGTGCGGTGGTCGGCCTGACCGCGCGCCTGGAGACGCCGTCCGGTGCGCCGCTGTCCATCGTGGAGCTCGCCAGCCAGCACGTGGCGACGGTCGCGGCGCTGCAGCCGAGGGGCCCGCTGCGGCTGACCGGCTTCTCCTTCGGCGGGCTGGTCGCCTTCGAGATGGCCCGGCAGCTCACCGCGATGGGCCGCGAGATCGGCTTCCTCGGGCTGATCGACGTGCAGCCACCGACCGGCCGGCTGGGGCCGGTGTCCCGCTTCCTCCACCAGGCGGCGGACCGGGTCGCGCACCTGGTCCCCGGGATGACCCGCTACGGCCTCGGGCGCGGGGTGGTCCGGCGGTTGCGGCAGCGGCGGACGCTCGCCGACCAGCCGGGCGCCCGGTGGTCGGCGACGGTCTACAACGCCTACCGGTGGGACTCCTACCCGGGCCCGGTCACGTTCTTCCGGGCCCGGCGCCGCATCCCGGTCTTCTCCAATGTGCTCTACGCGTGGCGCCGCGTGGTGCCCCGGATGACGGTCGTCGACGTGCCGGGCGCGCACAACTACCTGCTGGACCGGGAGAACGCGGTGGTGCTGGCGGCCCGGTTGTCCGAGGCGGTGCGGGCAGGCGCCTGAGCGGCGCGGATCAGCCGACCACGCCGGCCCGCAGCGACGTGTACTCGGCGACGGCGCACAGCGGCGGCCGCTCGTCCACCGCGACCGGCCTGCTGGCCGGGACGAAGGCGGCGCCGTCGTGCTCGAACTGGGTGAGCAGTCCACCGGCCTCCAGGCGGCGGGGGCCCGGGCGGCCCCGCTCGGCGCGGGCCAGCACGGTCGACACGATCTGTCCGGCCATCCGCCCCAGCGCCTCGTCGCTCTGGTGCGAGTGCCGGCGGGTACCCAGGTCCACCTGGGCCAGCCCGCCGAGGCCGCACACCTGCAGCAGGTCGACCAGCAGCCCGACCTCGACGCCGTACCCGGAGACGAAGGGCACCTGCTCCAGCACCGAGCGCCGTCCGGCGTACTCCCCGCCCAGCGGCTGGACGAAGCCGGCGAGCTCCGGCCACAGCGCGTTGAGCAGCGGGCGGGCGGTGAGCTCGGTGACCCGGCCGCCTCCGGTCGGGCGGTGCTCGCCGTCCACGGCCAGCGGGCGGGTGTAGCAGCCCTTGACGTAGTCGACCCGCGGGTCGGTCAACAGCGGGGTGAGCAGACCCGGTACGTAGTGGCTGACGTCGCCGAGCAGGTCGGAGTCCATGAAGACGACGAGGTCACCGGTGGTCGCGGCCAGCGATTTCCACAGCGCCTCACCCTTGCCCGGCCGGCTGCCGTAGGAGGGCAGCACGTCGGCGGTCCCCACGACCTCGGCGCCGGCGGCGCGGGCGACGGCGGCGGTGGCATCGGTGGAGTCGGAGTCCATCACCAGCAGCTCGTCGACGAGCGGGACGGCGTCCATCCAGCGGCGCACCAGGTCGGTGACCAGGACGCCGACGGTGGCCTCCTCGTCCCGGGCCGGCAGCACGACGCTGATGCGGTGCCCGCCGCGTCGTTTGGCCAGCAGCAGGGCGTCGGTGTCGATCCCGGCCAGCGAGGTGGCCGACGTGGTGCGGTGCTGGAACCAGGCGCGGGCGTCAGGTCGCATTTGCCCACTGTCGGTCACGACGGGCTCGCGGTGCATGTCGCCAGGGCGTCGTTCACACGAATTTCACGTCGCCGTCCCCGTCGCCGGGGGTCGGGCGCGGGCCGTGACCGGGACGTCGTCCGGATCGTCGACGGGGTGGTCGCCGGCGGGCTCGGGGTGTCCGAGGTCGGTCAGCCGGCCGCGCAGCACCCGGTGCAGGTGCTCGGCGCCGACGATCTCGCCGGGATCGGCGAACGAGCGCGGGTGCACCAGGAACCCGTGCCGCTGGGCCCCGCCCAGCCCGCCGTGCGAGCCGACCGTGGTGACGGCGACGGCGGCGACCGTGGCGAGCAGCGGGCCGGTGGGCACCACCGGGACCACGGAACCGAGCAGCACCAGACCGGACAACGCCGGATAGCCCCACCGAGCCCGGCTCTTCCCAGGCCGCGGCCAGCACGATGACCGAGCCGGTGGTCACGTGGTCGGCACCGGTTCGGCGGGCAGCTGCACCGGGGCGCCGGGCGCGGTCAGGGCCACGGTGGCGCCGGAGCCACCGGAGGCGACCGCGGCGGCGAAGGTGCGCGGCGGCTCGGTGAGCAGGGCGCGCATCCGGGCCCGCCAGGGGGTGGGCAGCGTGGTCAGCC
>JAOPWG010000302.1 GCA_025965775.1 Modestobacter sp.
CCCACCCCTCCCCGGCCAGCCGGGCGAACGCCTCCCGCAACGGCGTCGCGCTGACCGCGAAACGCTCGGCCAGCGCGGCGGCCCCCAGCCGGTCGCCCGGCAGGAACTCGTGGGCGAGGATCGCGCGGCGGAGCTCGTCGGTGATGCGATCGGTGAGCGAGACGGACTCGCCCGGGCGGTCCAGCTCCGGTCCGGTCATGACCTGTGACTCCTTCCCCTCCCACGTCCAGCGTGTCCCCACGCCGACGAAACGCCCGGCCGGGCCGGATCCACGGAATCTATAGATTTGTTCACGACAGTGCTCTAGCGTGCGTGACCTGGCACACATCGCGCGAGAGGCCCGTCCCATGACCTGCCCCACCCCGTCGCCGTCCATGGCGGTCCCGGCTCGTGCCGGGGCGAGCGGACCGCGATCGTGAGCTCCTCGCACCCGCACGACCGGGCCCTGCTCGGGCCTCCCGAGCTGGTCGAAGTGAGTGACGGCGTCTTCGCCTACCTCCAGCCCGACGGGACGTGGTGGATCAACAACACCGGCTTCCTGGTCGGCTCCCAAGGGGTCACCAGCATCGACGCCTGCTCGACCGAGGCGCGCACCCGGGCCTACCAGTCGGCGATCGCCCGGGTGACCCCGCGGCCGGTGCGGCTGCTGGTGAACACCCACCACCACGGCGACCACACCTTCGGCAACTACCTGTTCGACGGGGCCGCGATCGTGGCCCACGACCGGGCACGCCAGGAGATGCTCGACTTCGGACCACCCCGCTCGGCTCCCTTCTGGGAGGAGGTCGAGTGGGGCCCGGTGCGCCTCGACCCACCCTTCCTGACCTTCTCCGACCAGCTCACCCTGCACGTGGACGACCTCCAGTGCCAGATCCGGCACGTCGGACGCCCGGCGCACACGACCAACGACTCGATCGTCTGGATCCCCGAGCGCTCGGTCCTCTTCAGCGGCGACCTGCTCTTCAACGGCGGCACACCGTTCCTGCTCATGGGGTCCGTCGCCGGCGCCGTCACGGTGCTCGAGGAGGTCATACGGCCCCTGGGGGCCGCGACCATCGTCCCCGGGCACGGTCCCGTCTGCGCCGAGGGCCTCATCGAGGAGACCATCGGCTACCTCACCTTCGTCCTCGACCTGGCGGAGCGAGGGCTCGCGGCCGGCGTCCCCCCGCTCGAGGCGGCTCGCGAGACCGACCTCGGAGACTGGGCCGGCTGGCTGGACGCCGAGCGCATCGTCGGAAACCTGCACCGGGCGTACGCGGAGCTGCAGGGCGCTCCGCCGGGCGGTCGGATCGACGTCGCCGCTGCCCTGGCGGACATGGTCGCCTACAACGGCGGCCACCCCCTGACCTGCCTGGCCTGACCCGCCCGGCCCGCTCCCCGTCACCCTCTGGCCGAGGGCCGTCCCCCGCTCCTGCACACCGTGCACCGCCAACCCCACGAAGGTAGGCACGACATGACGGACACCGTGGTCCCGCACTTCCTGGCCGTCGACGACACCCTTCCCCAGTCGCCCAGCCGGCAGGTCGAGCAGATCCGCCGAAAGGACGGGGACCTGGTCCTGACCGGCCGCGGCGGCTACCTGGACGACGTGGTCCTCCCCGGGACCCTGCATGCCGCCGTACTGCGCAGCCCGTACGCACACGCCCGCATCGCCGGCATCGATACCGAGCCGGCCCGGCGCGCGCGCGGCGTGCGGCTCGTGGTCACCGGGGCCGAGGTCGCACAGCAGCTGGGGACCATCCCGCACTTCTTCGACCCGGCGCTGGTCGGGGGCCGGACCGCCGACTTCCGGCAGCTGGCCCTCGACGAGGTGGTGTACGCAGGAGAACCGGTGGCGGCCGTGGTGGCCGACACCCTGCACGACGCGCAGGCCGCCCTGGAGCTGATCGCCGTCGACTACGAACCTCTGCCGCACGTGGTCGACGCCGAGGCGGCGCTGGCCGACGGGGCCCCGAGGGTCTTCGACGACTGGGAGGACAACGTCCTCATCCGGCTCCCCTTCGCCGAGGGGGACGCCACCGCTGTGCTGGACTCCGCCGAGCACGTCCTCGAGGGTGAGGTGCGGATCCAGCGCTACCAGACCGCGCCGCTGGAGACCCGCGGCTACCTCGCCGACTGGGGAGCCGACGGCCGGCTGACCGTCTACGCCTCCGCGCAGAACCCGCACCCGCTGCGGTCCCACCTCGCGCAGGTCCTGGGTCTCCCGGAGAACGCCGTCCGCGTCGTAGCCACCCGGCTGGGCGGGGGCTTCGGCCACAAGTTCCACGGCTATCCCGAGGAGTCGCTGGTCTGCTTGCTGAGCAAGGCCACCGGGCGCCCGGTCCATTGGATCGAGACGCGAGCCGACGCGATGCTCGTGGGAGCCCGCGAGATGGTCCACCGCATCGAGGTCGCTTTCGAGGACGATGGCCGCATCGTGGCCATCCGTGATCGAATCCTCTCCAACATCGGGGCCCTAGGCTCGATGGCCGGGTGGGGCATGTCCTTCGTCGCCGGCATGGCGTTTCCCGGGCCGTACCGCGTGACCAACTACGTCATCGACTCAGTGGCGGTCGTCACCACCAAGGCGCCGTGGAACGGGGCTCGCGGCTACGGCAAGGAGTCCGCCGCGCTGGCCCTCGAACGGATGGTTGACCTGGTCGCGCAGACGGTGGGCCTGGACCCGGTCGTTGTGCGACGGCGCAACTTCATCCAGAGCCACGAGTTCCCCTATTGGACCGCGGCGAAGCGGCTGGACAGCGGGAACTACGACGGTGTCATGGACAAGGTCGTGGCCCTCGCCCGTTACGACCAGCGGCGCGAGGAGCAGGATCAGGCCCGGCGCGCCGGTCGACTGTTCGGCGTCGGGGTCGCCTTCGAGCTGACGCCCGAGGGCGGTGACTTTCCCGGTGACCTGGTGCGCGGT
>JAOPWG010000358.1 GCA_025965775.1 Modestobacter sp.
CTCAACGGATAGAGCATCTGACTACGGATCAGAAGGTTAGGGGTTCGAATCCCTTCGGGCGCACGTCTGGTTGAGACAGCACCGCGGCCCCGCTCTCCTCGGAGATCGGGGCCGCGTTGTTGTCCGCGGCCCTCACGCGGGGATCTGGTCCGCGCTGATCGAGAGGCCGGCGAGGAGCCGGGCTGCTGCCGCCCGGAACCCCGCGACGTCACCGTTCATGCGGGTGATCAACATGGCGCCCTCCAGTCCGCCCAGCACCATGGCCGCGCTGTCCGCGGCCGAGCCGGAGAACGCCAGGGTGCCCTCCCGGCGCCCCCGCTCCAGGACCGACCGCAGCCACTCCGCGTTGTGCTCGAAGAAGGCGGTGACGCCGCGCTGCATCGCCGGCGGCAGCGTCATGTACTCGGCGGCGAGCATCCCGCACAGGCACATCCGCTGCCGGCTGAGCACCTCGGCGTACAGCTCGGCGTAGCCCTCCAGCGCGGCGGGCGCGCCCGACGCCTCGACGTCCAGCTCGGCGAGCGCAGCTGCGAACCGGTCCGCGTAGCGCGCGACGAGCGCCTCGCCGAGCTCGGCCTTGCCCGGGTAGTGGTAGTGCAGCGCGGCCCGGGTGATGCCCAGCTCGGTGGCGACGTCGGCGTAGCTGAAGCCGTTGTGCCCCCGCGTCTGCACCAGCCGCTCGGCCACGTCCAGGATCCGCGTGGTGGTCCCGGCCGGCCTGGCCCCCGGTTCGGTTCGCACGGCGCCGCCCTCCCTTGACTCCTACTTACGTGCAGGTCAGAATACGCGTGCGGCCGCACCCCACAGCGTTCACTGCTCGAGGAGGCGGTGATGTCCGCACAGCAGACCGAACACCTCAGCTTCACGACCCCGGACGAGGTCCGGGAGTTCCCGCACGGGCGGGCGGAGATCCTGAAGGTGGCCGGCCGCGAAGTCGGCCGACTGGTCTTCCAGCCGGGCTGGCGGTGGTCCGCCGACGTCAAGCCCATCGCCGGCACCGACAGCTGCCAGGCGCCCCACGTGCAGTACCACGTGAGCGGGCGCCTGCGGATCCGGATGGACGACGGGACCGAGTTCGAAGCCGGCCCCGGGGACGTCACCTCGCTGCCCAGTGGCCATGACGCCTGGGTGGTGGGCGACGAGCCGGCGGTGACCGTCGACTGGTTCGGCGCGAGCGAGTACGCCCGCTAGGTCCGCGCCGACGTACAGGCAGTTCACCGGCGGCGGAGACGACGGCGCCGGACCACCGGCCGGACGCCGTGTCCGCGGCCCGGCCTGGACGAGGAGGCACGAGATGGCCCGCAAGATGATCGACTGCCGGCAGGTTCCCAGTGACGTCAACTGCACCCTGACCATCGCCGGCCAGGAGGAAGAGGTCCTCGACGCCGCGACAGCCCATGCGGTGGCCAAGCACGGCCATGAGGACACCCCGGAACTCCGGGAGATGCTCCGGGGCGCACTGACCGATGCCGAGCCCGCGATGACGTGAGGTCGGCCGTTCCGGCCCACGTCCCGACAGTGCCGCGGCCCCGCGCTCTGCCGAGTGAGGGGCCGTGACGTCCTGTGCGGAGCGACCTCGGTCACGAGTTCCTGCAGGTGACGTTGCTCAGCCCCTTGCCCGCGCCACCGGCGCTGTTGTCGCACCTCACCGTGGTGCGGTCCCGGATGGAGCGCGGGCCGGCCACGTCGACCATGTACCCCTCGGCGCCGACCGTCCCGGTGTTTCCGGTGAAGACGTTGTCCCGGCCCCAGTCGTCGACCACTTGGTGGACCTGGAAGCCGTCCTTCGGGGTGGCGGTGCCGGTGTTGCCGTCGATCGTCCAGCCGTTGCCCTTCACGTCGACCCAGGAGTCGGCCCCGACCATCGCGGAGCCGTCGAAGGTGTTGTGCCGGACGACGCCGCCGCTGGTGCCCTCCTTGATGTCCACCGCCTCGGCCGTCGTCCCGGAGATGTCGTTGCCCTCGATGAGGTTGCGGTCGCTGCGGTCGGGCTGGCATCCGCTGATCTGGCACCAGTTGCTCTCGGCGGTGCCGGTGTAGATGCCCTCCCCGAACTTGGCCCTGCGCAGCCCGGTGTTGCGGACGGTGTTGCCCGACACGACGTTGTCGGTGCTGTTGGTGCGCAGGTGGATGGCCTCGTCGCCGACCGAGGTGACCATGAGCCCCTCGATCCGGTTACCGACGCCGGCGTCCACCATCACGCCCTTCTTGCCGCCGGTCACGGTCAGTCCGGAGACCTGCCAGTACGCGGCCCCGCTCAGGTGCAGGGTGTAGTCCCCGTCGATCTGGCCACCGTCGAGAATCGCGCCCCGGCTGCCGCAGAGGTGGATCGGCGCCTCCGCGCTGGCCTTCGCCGTGGCCACGAAGTTCTCCTTGTACCGACCGTCGGCCAGTCGGATGGTCTGCCCCGGACGGGCGTCGTCCAGTGCCCGTTGAAGGTCGGCCGCGGTGGAGACGTCGACCGTGGTGGCGCCGGCACAGGAAGCCGGCGGAGGAGCGGGGGCCGAGGACGGCGACGGCGACGGCGACGGCGAGGGTGCGGGTGCGCTCGTCGACGAGGGTGCCGCCTGGTTGTCGTTGCCGCCGGAGCCGGACGTGCAGGCGCTCAGCGCGAGCAGGCCCAGCACAGCCACCAGCGTGACCGGACGGCTCACCCGATGGCGGTGGGCGCCCGCGGAGCGGGAGCAGGGGAGCGCGAGGCCGCGGATCACGTGGACCCCCTCGCAACCCGGCGCTCGACGTGCACCTGGTGGGGAGCACGCTCCCGGCGCAGCTCGTCCAGGTACGGCGAGGTGCCGGGCACGAGCCGCTGACGGCGGCCCCGCAGGGTCAGGAAGAGCGGCGCGCCCAGGAGCACCACCCACAGCAGGAGCATCGGGTGGTTGGGGATGAACTGCGACCAGTAGACCGCGTCGTCCCGGTCCTGCGTCCAGCCCTCGACGTCATTGCCCGACTCGACGACGGTCACGCCTGTGTTGACCCGGTACACGTCCAACCCGCTCGGGCCCCGGCCGCCGATGGTGTTGCGCTCCAGCGACGAGCCGTTCGCCGCGCCCACGACCGAGATGGCGTGCCGGGTGGCACGACGGACGGAGTTCCCGGTGACCGCCACTGCCGCGTCCCGCACCCGGATCGCCGTCTCGCTGCCGGACAGGTCGTTCCCCGTCACCGTGGCCGAGGCGGCGCTGACCGAGATGCCGAACCGTCGGTTGCCGGTGACCGTCGTGTGCGCGATCTTCGTGGGGGCGGCGGTTCCCGCCAGCACGATGCCGTCGGTGTTGTCCGCGACCTGCGCGTCGGTGACGTCCACGGACTGGCCGTCCACCACCCGGACGCCGGCCTTGCCGTTGCCCCGAAAGACGCCACCGGACACCAGCACCTGGCCGTACGCCCGCAGTGACGCCCCGCCGGCCGACTGCCCGATCGACAGGGGAGCCCCGCTGAAGAAGATGCCGCAGGCGCCGTTCCTCTCGGCGGTGACGCCGGCGTAGCTGATCAGCTCCGAGCCGTGGTCGGCAGAGAAGCCGTGTCGGCCGTTGTTCCGCGCCGTCGAGTTGGTGATCGTCGTCCCGGCGGTACTGCGGTGCAGCAACAGTCCGTCCACGGTGTTGCCGGAGAAGTCGGAGTCGGTGACGGTGAGTCCCTCGCCCCGGGAGGTGAAGGCCCCGTAGTGGTTGTGCCGGAACGTCGAACCGATGGCCGCCCCGGTCGCCGCGGTCGTCGAGCTGCCCGTCCAGGCGACTCCGCTGGTCCGGCCGGCCCAGAAGCCGAGGTCGCTGGCCTCCACGAATCGCACCACCATGCCGCCGCTGACGTCCCGTACGTACGCGCGGCCGTCGATGGTGCTCGGGTCGGGGCGCTGCAGTCCCGGGTCCCAGCTGGTCACGGTCAGCGGACGGCCCTCGGCTCCCGACAGTGCGAGGTCGGCCTTCCAGGCCACCAGCGACACGAAGCCGGACTGCTGGCTGCGCAGCCGCAGCGTCGTGCCGGGGGCCTCGATGGTCAGCCGTGCGCCCGGCGCGACGAAGACGTGCCGGGTGAGCAGCACTGCGCCGTCGGGCTGTACCTCGGCAGCGCCCAACCGTTCGAGGTCCGCCAACCCGTAGGACAGTCCCCCTGCGGTGAGCACCAGCGTCTGGACCCCGCCGAGGTCCTGGAGGTAGGGCCCTGCACCCGGCCGGACCGAGGTGACCAGGGTGAGCAGCCGCTGGTCCTCCTGGGCCACGAGGGCGCTCTGCCGCTCGGCGTCCACCCTCGAGATCGGCGCCGTCGCCGGGGTCTGCCGGGTCGCCGCCTTGCCGGCCACCCGCTCGGACCGGTCGGCGGACAGCGGGTGGGTGACCAGCAGCATGCCCACCGCAGCCAGCGCCAGCGCCGCGGCGCCGAGCAACCGCGCGGTGGTCAGCGCCCGTCTCATGCGGCCACCGTCGTCGCGGCCGACGCCGCTGTGAGGCTGGCCTCGTCCTGGCTCTCGCCGCCGATGAGGTCGGCCCGGCGGGTGAGCCAGCCCTGCTTGTTCATGGTGACCAGCGCGTAGGTCTTGATCGGCAGCGCCACCATCGCGATGACGACGGCCACCAACGGCAGGATCAGGATGTCGGCCGGACGCCGGCGCAGGTGGCTGGAGCTCCGGATGGCGCGACCGATGAGCACCCAGACCAGCGACAGCGCCAGCCCCGGCCAGCCACGGCCGCCGAGGCCCGACCCGACGACGTAGTAGACGGCGGCGAACATCGTCACCGGCGTGAACAGGATCTGCAGCACGGTGATCTGGCTGACCAGCGGCACCCGCCAGAGCCAGCCCTTCCACGCGGCCGTCAGGTAGCAGCGGTACGAGTTGCGACTCCAGCGGATCCGCTGTTTGCAGAAGGCGCGAAAGGTGTTGGGGAACATCGACAGCGCGCGGGCACTGTCCTGGTGCACCGTCCGGTAGCCGCTGGCCAGCACCAGCCAGGTCAGCCGGCCGTCGTCGCCGGCCACGCAGCGGCGCCCCAGGAAGAACTCGTGCTCGAGGTTCTCCAGCACCGGCATCACCGCGGCGCGCCGGTACGCCGCGGTGCGCCCCGAGACGCACACGACGGCGCCGGCGCGCGCCGTGGCCGGCACGTAGTCCTGGTAGCGCAGATCGATGATCCAGTCAGCGACCCGGCGCCAGATGCTCGAGTGCGGCAGGTACACGTTCTGCCGCGTGCCCACGGCACCGACGGTGGGGTCGACGAAGGGCATCTGCACCGCGCGGAGCAGGCCGGGCCGCCAGTGGGTGTCCGAGTCGCACAGCACCAGGATCTCGCCGGTGGCGGTCCGGATGCCGACGCCCAGGGCGGAGCGCTTCCCCTGGTGGGGGAAGGACATCACCTTCAGCTGCGGGTTGGCCCGGGCCGTCAGCCTCGCGAACGCCTCCTCGTCCCCGACGTCGAGGACGACGATCACCTCGGTGGGGCTCTGGGCGAGCCACGTGTTCAGGCAGCGCTCCAAGACCGCCGGGTCCTCCCGGAACGAGGGGACGACCACCGATGTGGTCGTCCGGAAGTCGTTCACCACCGGCCGGCAGCGGGAAGAGAGGACCTTCCGGATGAGCCAGATCGACCAGGACAGAACGCCCACGACGCCGATCGGCAGCAGCAGGTGCCAGTCGCGGGCGACCGGGTACAGCACGTTCGAGAGCATGCGGACGAGCTCCCCCTGGAACAGCGGGCAGACGGCCACGGCAATGGCGACGGCTGTCGTCTGCGACGGTGCGGACGGACGCGGAGCTCCCTCGTGTCGGGCGGCGCGTCCTGGGCAGTGAGGGCGCTCAGAATGGTCGGATCGGACGGCAGTTGGTGGGCACGGAACGATGGTGCTCTCGGCGGCCGTCGCGTCAAACGGAAAGCCGATGAGCTCCATGTGTCGTCGCTGGACCCGCCGGTAAGGTCACTTCTCGTCACGAATTCTGTGCGGTCGGCGGGTGTCGCTCTCGACTCGACCGCGGGCTCCGGCAGCCGTTGCGGTCCATTCCCGGAGTGCGTCGCGGGGCCTGTTCGATTCCACGGAACGCCCGCTCCCGAACGGCTTCTTCTCTCCGCGGCGGCGATGTCCGACGACGATTCCGATCGCCGGTCCCGGTCATGTGGACGCGGCGCGCCACGGGCAGGCGCTGGAGGTCGGCCGCCCGGGAAGGCCACGATGGCGGGCGGGGGGCCGGTCCTGACGGTCTGGCCGCGTTGGTCGGTCCACCCAGCGTTGGGTGGCCACTGGTAGCCGGTGACCCCCGCCCGAACACCACTGTGACCCCGGCCACATTGGCCGTCAAGAGGCCACCGGCGTGCCGTCCGGTGAGGGTCAGCTGTGGCGCAGCACCTCGGGGGAGAGCTGGCCGACGGCGGTGTGCCCGGTCAGCCCCAGGGTCAGGTCGAACTCGCCGATCACGTCCTCCACCACCTGCCGCACACCAGCCTCGCCGGCCACCCCGAGGCCCCAGGCGTAGGGCCGGCCGAGCAGCACCGCCCGGGCGCCCAGCGCCACGGCGACGAGCACGTCCGCGCCGCTGCGGATGCCGCTGTCGAACAGCACCGGGATCCGGTCGCCGACCGCGGCGACCACGTCGGGCAGCGCGTCCAGCG
>JAOPWG010000381.1 GCA_025965775.1 Modestobacter sp.
GCGCGCCGAAGGCCGAGCGGTGCCGGGCGTGGTGGACCGCCTGGGTGAGCGCGGCCCGGATCGTCGCCGCGGAGCCCAGCACGCAGTCCAGCCGGGTGGTGTTGACCATCTCGATGATCGTCGGGACACCGCAGCCGGGCTCGCCGACGGCGAAGCCCGTCGTCCCGTCGAACTCGACCTCGGCGGAGGCGTTGGAGCGGTCGCCGAGCTTGTCCTTGAGCCGCTGCAGGCGGAAGACGTTGCGCTCACCTCCGGGCAGCACACGGGGCACCAGGAAGCAGGACAGCCCCTCCTCCGTCTGCGCCAGCACCAGGAACAGGTCGCTCATCGGCGCGGACGTGAACCACTTGTGCCCGGTCAACGCGTGACTGCCGTCGCCACGGGCGACCGCGCGGGTGGTGTTGGTCCGCACGTCCGAGCCGCCCTGCTTCTCGGTCATGCCCATGCCCGCGACCAGCCCCGCCTTGCCGGCCGGGTCGGCCAGACCGAACTGGTAGCGGCGGCTGGTCAGCCCCGGCTCGAGCACCTCGGCGAGCTCGGGCGACCGGCGCAGCGCCGGGACGGCGGCGTAGGTCATCGTCACCGGGCAGCCGTGGCCCATCTCGACCTGCGTCCAGCCGACGTAGCCGACCGCACGGCGGACGTGGGCGTGTCGGTCACCGGCGGCGGCCGCCGCCCATGGGGCACCGGCCAGCCCGTGCCCGATCGCGGCACCCATGAGCTCGTGCCAGGCGGGGTGGAACTCGACCTCGTCCACCCGGTGGCCGTACCGGTCGTGGGTCCTCAGCCGCGGTGGGTTCTCGTTCGCCAGCCGGCCCCACTCCTGCGCCTGCTCGCTGCCGGCCAGGCGGCCCAGATCGGCCAGCGAGTCCAGCGCCGCCGCGTCGGCGTGGCGCAGACAGGCCTCGGAGAGGGCGACGTCCCCGGCGATCGGGTCGTGGCCGACCAGCGGCGGGACCTGGTTGGTCACCTCGTGCGTGGTGCTCATGGACGCACGGTACGAGGCGCGGCCACGTCGCGGGGACCCGCTCAGGCGCGGACGAGGCCCTGCAGGGCGATCAGCGCGAACGGGGCGTACCCGGCGACCAGCGGGGCGGCGCCGCGCACCCGCCGGTGATCCCCTGCGTGATGCGCTCGGCGGTGACGTCGACGCCGGTGATCTGCGGCGACCACTCCGGCCAGCGGTCGGGGACCGCGTACCGGTCCCACGCCTCGGCCGGCGTCGCGGCGCCGGTCGCGTGCAGGGTCACCGTGGTCACGGCCCCCTCCGTGGGCGCTCGTCGGGCCGCGCGCGGCGGTGCCGGGCGAGGACCGCACCCGCTCGGTCACGACGGGACGGGTGCCCGCCCAGGTGCCCAACGACACCCGGGCGGGCCGGCCGGGATCCGCCCCCGAGAGTGATCCCGGCCGCCCTCGGGATGGTCTCCCGACCCTCCCCGGCGCCCGGAACAGTAGAGGAACGCAACCATCGGGACGCGACCGACCCGGAGGTGACCGGGCGCTGCCGATCGAACCCGCGGGCCGACCTGGACCGCGGCGAGGAACAGCCGGTTCCACGTGGAACGAGCCCCTCGGTCGGCCCCGGACGCCGGCCGACCGGGGGACCGCGAGGTCAGGCACCGCCGGGGGCGCAGCGGCGCTCAGGCCGGTGGGCCGCCCACCAGCAGTTGCCGCAGGAGCTGCAGCGCCACCGTGGTGGTCCGCTGACGCACCGCCTCCCGCGATCCCGGGACGACGAGGGAGCGGGTGAGCAGGCCCTCGGGTCCGACCGCCGCCAGGTGGACCGTGCCGACCGGCTTGGCGGCGGTCCCCCCACCGGGTCCGGCGATGCCGGTGACACCGACCCCCACGTCGGCGCACAACCGCTGACGGGCACCCTCGGCCAGCGCGAGGGCGACCTCCGGGCTGACCGCGCCCACCTCGGCCAGGGTCGCCGCCGGGACCCCGAGCAGGTGCTCCTTGGCCGCGTCGGCGTAGGCGGCCACCCCGCCGAGCACCCAGGCCGAGGAGCCCGCCCGCGCGGTCAGCCGGGCCGACAGCAGCCCGCCGGTGCACGACTCGCCGGTGGCCACGGTCCAGCCCCGGTCGGCCAGCCCGCCGGCAACCAGGTCGTCCACCGTGGGGCCGGTGCTGAACAGGGTGTCGCCGAAGTCCACCCGCACCGCCGTGGCCAGCCGCTCGTAGGCCGGTGCCGCGTCGCGGCCGAATCGGGTCACGATCTCCAGCTCGCCGTCCCGCAGGCAGGTGGTGACCTCCAGCCCGGCGAGCTGGCCGTCGATGCGGCGGAGAGTGGCGGCGAGCTCGGACTCCGGGGTCCCCCACAGCCGCAACGTCTCCTGCCGCAGCTCCTCGGCACCGGCGAGCACCGCCCGCACGGGTGCGGCGGCGAGCGCGGCCGGCCACATGCCCTGCAGTTCCGCCGGCGGCCCGGGCAGGACCACCACCGGTGGTCCGCTGCGGCCGGCCGCGACCGGCACGACCAGGCCCGGCGCGGTGCCCACCGGCTCGATCACCGTGGCGCCCTCGGGTACCCGGGCCTGCTTGGCCACCCCGGCCGCGGTCGCCGCCGGGTCGGCCCGCCAGCCCCGCCCGGCCATCAGCCGCGCCACGATCGCCCCGATCCGCCGCTCGAGCTCGGGATCGACGGCCGACGGCCGGCCCTGGACCTCGCCCACGACCTGGGCGGTGAGGTCGTCGGCCGTGGGGCCCAGGCCACCCGTGGTGATCACGAGGTCGACGCCGCTGCCGGCGAGGAACCCCAGCGCCGACTGCAGGTCGGCGGCCCGGTCACCGACGATCACCACCGACCCGACGTCGACGCCGAGGACCCGCAGCTGCTCGGCCAGCCAGGGGCCGTTGCGGTCGTCGACCCGGCCGGTGAGGACCTCGGTGCCGGTGACCACGATCCCAGCGCGCACTGTCACGGCCCGACCCTAGGTGGGTCCGGTGTCGCGGGCCGACCGGCGCGGCCCGACGCTCCGCGAGCCGCCCCGGGCCGCCGCGCGGATACGGTGGCCTCTGGCCGGGCGCGGTGGTCCGCACCGACCGGCCGGGCCCCCCGCCCCACCATCCCCGAGCCCGGAGGACAGATGAGCCAGCCGCACCCGCCGCGCCCGGAGGACCAGCCGGCGCAGCAGCCCAACGACCCGCAGGAACCCCGGACGCAGTCGATCCCGGTGATCAGGCCGGAGACCCAGGCGGCCGCCGCACCGCCGGCTCCGGGCCCCGCGTTCAGCACCGAGGCCGGCTGGCACTCCGGTGGCGCGCCGGTGCACGACTCGCCGGTGGCCGCCCCGGGGCCGGCGACGGCGCCA
>JAOPWG010000416.1 GCA_025965775.1 Modestobacter sp.
CGGTGCTCTGCGACTGGAGCGCCCGCGACGTGCAGGCCCGCGAGATGACCCTCGGCCTGGGGCCGGCGAAGGGCAAGGACGGCGCGACCAGCCTGGGCCCGTACCTGGTGACGCCGGACGAGCTGCCCCCGCGGGACGCCGGCCGGGCGCCGTCCCTCGGGATGACCGCGGCCGTCAATGGTGAGGTCGTCTGCCGGGGCGACCTGGCCGACCTGTACTGGAGCTTCGGCGAGCTGCTGGCCTACGCATCACGCGGCACCGAGCTGCGGCCCGGCGACGTGATCGGCAGCGGCACGGTGGGCGGCGGCTGCCTGCTGGAGCTCCGCGCCGGCGACCCCGCGCGGCCGTGGCTGACGCCCGGTGACCGGGTGCGCCTGGAGGTCGACGTCCTGGGCGCGGTCGAGGCCGGCATCGTGGCCGGGGCGCCGCTCCGCCCGCTGCGCTGAGGTCGCTGCGCCGACCCGGGGGGCCCTGGTGGCGCGCCTGTGCGGCCCGCCACCAGGGGAGCTCAGCGGGCGGCCTCCTTGGCCGCGACCTCGTCGGCGTGCTTCTTGCTGAACGCCTCGATCGCCGCCCAGTTCTTCGCCGTCGCCTCCTCGCGCACGCTGCGGGTCCACTGCTCGTTGGCCTTGAGCCGGCGGGTGGTGCCCTGGAAGTGCGGCATGACGTAGTTGGCGAACAGGTGGTAGTGCTCCAGCTTCGCCCGCCACGGGGCCCAGTTGTGGTCGAACAGCAGCATGGCGCCGAAGCCGCCCTGGGACTGGTCCCACAGCCGCTCGATCTGGGTGATGGCGTCCTCGTAGGTCCCGATGACGCCGGTGCCGCTCTCGATCACCCAGTCGATGCGCTCCTGGGTGGTCTCGCCCTCGACCTTCATCTGCGGGGTGGACGCGGTGTGCTGCAGGTAGTCACACCACGCGTCGATGCCGAAGGCGGCGTCCTTGCGCGCCTGGTCGCGGGTCTCGGCGATGTGGAAGGGGGCGACCAGCCGCCAGCGGTCCCGGTCCGGCTCGTGCCCGAACTCGTGGGCCCGCTCGGTGAGTGTGCCCCAGTGGTGCCCGACCGCATCGAAGCCGCCGGCACTGGTCGCCCCGATCGAGATCATCCCGAGGTCGTACTTTCCGGCCAGCCGCGGGCCGGACGGCGAGACGATCGCCGCGGTCGCCACCTCGAACAGCGGCGCGGTGTAGGTGTCCATCTGCAGGCGGGCCTCGACCAGCTTGTACCGCGGGGTCTCCACGGTCAGGGGCTCGTCGTGGGTGAGCAGGTGCATGAGCACGCCGGTGTCGAACTCCAGGGCGTCGCGCTGCTCACTGGCCTCGATGCCGATCATGCTGGCGTCGGTGCTCAGCGCCCCCGGGCCCAGCCCGAGCATCGCCCGGCCGCGGGTGAGGTGGTCCAACAGCACCATCCGGTCGGCCACCCAGAGCGGGTTGTGGTACGGCAGGGACAGCACCCCGGTGCCCAGCTTGATCCGCTGCGTCTGGGCGGCGACGTGGGCGATGAACATCAGCGGGTCACCGATCGGCTCCACACCGCAGGAGTGGTGCTCGCCGAACCACGCCTCCTCGAAGCCCATCGTCTCCATCAACTGGACGAGCTCCAGGTCGCGCTGCAGGGAGTACGTGGGGTTCTGCCGCACGGGCACGTGGTGCGGGGGGACGAAGGCGCCGAACCGGAGACGTCGTCGGGTCATCGAGGTTCCTCCTGGAGACGGATGATGTCACCCAGCGACCGCAGGGGTGACGTGCTTCACAGCGCACCACGGCGTCCGGCAGCCTGTCAACGGTGGAGTTGACCCCGCGCGCCGGCCGGGGCCCGGCGGCCCGACGTGGTCCAGACCACAGCCCGGACGCACAATGGCGACCGGGTCACCCTTGCGCCGAGCCGACGGGCACCGGACGATGGTTCCAGTCAACTCATGTGTTGACGACCGGACCGGCAGAGCTGCCGGGCCCGCAACCGAGAGGAGTCGCGAGATGCGCGACGCAGTCATCGTCGAGGCCGTCCGCACGCCCGTCGGCAAGCGCAACGGAGGCCTGGCCGGCATCCACCCCACCGACCTGTCGGCACACGTCCTGGAGTCCCTGGTGACCCGGGCCGGGCTGGACCCGGTCCTGGTCGACGACGTGGTGTGGGGTTGTGTGTCGCAGGTCGGTGAGCAGACCTACGACATCGCCCGCAACGCCGTCCTGGCCGCCGGCTGGCCGGAGAGCGTCCCGGGCACCACGGTCGACCGGCAGTGCGGGTCCTCGCAGCAGGCCGTGCACTTCGCCGCCGCCGGCCTGGTCGCCGGGCACTACGACGTCGTGGTCGCCGGTGGCGTCGAGTCGATGAGCCGGGTGCCGATGGGCTCCTCCACGCAGGGCCAGAGCCCGCTGGGCGAGCGGTACCTGGAGCGCTACGACGGCATCTCCCCCAACCAGGGTGTGGGCGCCGAGCTGATCGCCGAGAAGTGGGGCCTGTCCCGCACGCAGCTCGACGAGTTCGCGCTCCGCTCGCACGAGCGCGCCGCCGCCGCCCAGGGCGAGGGCCGGTTCGCCGCCCAGATCGCCCCGGTGCAGACCCCTGACGGGCTCGTCGAGCTGGACGAGGGCATCCGCCGCGGCGGCACGGTCGAGGGGCTGGCCGGGCTGAAGACCCCGTTCAAGGCCGACGGCGTGATCAGCGCCGGCAACGCCAGCCAGATCTCCGACGGCTCGGCCGCGCTGCTGATGATGACCGCCGAGAAGGCGCAGGAGCTCGGCATGACGCCGATCGCCCGGGTGCACAGCGTGGCACTGGCCGGCGACGACCCGGTCAAGATGCTCACCGCTCCCATCCCTGCGACGAAGAAGGTGCTGCAGCGCAGCGGCCTGCGCCTGGACGAGATCGGCGTGTTCGAGATCAACGAGGCCTTCGCCTCGGTGCCGCTGGCCTGGCTGGCCGAGATCGGCGCCGACGACAAGGCGATGAACCCCCTCGGCGGCGCCATCGCCCTCGGTCATCCGCTCGGCGGCTCCGGCGCGCGGATCATGACCACCATGCTGCACCACATGCGGGACAACGGGATCCGCTACGGCCTGCAGTCGATGTGCGAGGGCGGCGGCCAGGCCAACGCCACGGTGCTCGAGCTCCTCTGAGCCCCCCGTACGGCGCCGACCCCCTGGGATCAGGTCACCTGGTCCCAGGGGGTCCTCCCCCACGGCCGGCCACCGGGTAGGTGCCCACACGACCAGGTGACCTGATCCTGGAGCAGGTTCGGGTCAGGCCGGCTGGTCCCACGTGGCGCGCAGGTGGCCACCCAGCCAGGCAGTGAGCTCCCCCGCCTGGCTCAGCGCCCCGGCCATCCACCAGAACCCGTGGATCGCGCCGGGCACACGGTGCAGGGTGACGTCGACCCCGGCCGCGGCCAACCGCTCCGCGTAGGCGATGCCGTCGTCCCGGAGCGGGTCGAACTCGGCGACCACCACGGTCGCCGGCGGCAGCCCGGCCAGGTCGGCCTCAGCCGCGAGCAGCGGTGCGGCCAGCGGATCGGTCGCGTCCTCGGGCCGGGCCAGGTGGTGGTCCCAGAACCACTCCAGCGCCCCCCGGGTCAGCGAGTACCCCTCACCGTTGCGCTCCAGGGACGGCGTGCTGCGGCCGCGCACCGGCGCGAGGGTCGGGTAGAGGAGCACCTGCCGGGCCACCGCAGGACCCCCGTCGTCCCGGAGCACGCGCCCGACCGACGTCGCCAGCGCACCGCCGGCGCTGTCCCCGGCCACGACCAGCCGGCCGGCATCGGCGCCGAGCTCCGCGGCGTGCGCCGCGGCCCAGCGGACCGCTGCCACCGCGTCCTCCAGCGGCCCCGGGAACGGAGTCTCGGGAGCCAGCCGGTACTCCACCGAGACGACGACGCAGCCGGCGGCCAGCGCGAGCGCGCGGCAGGGCCGGTCGGCCACCGCCACGCTGCCGGTCACGAAACCGCCGCCGTGCAGGTAGACCAGCAGCGGGCGGGTCTCGCCCTGCGCCGGGTGGTAGACCCGCACCGGCAGCCGCCGACCGTCCGCGGGCACGAGCAGGTCGCGCACCTCGGCGACCTCCGGCCGCGCGCCCTGCACCCGGGTGGACGCCGCCACCGACGCGCGCGCCTGCAGCACGCTCATCCGGTCGAAGGGCGGCACCCCCCGCTCCTCGAAGGCAGCCAGCAGTGCCCGCGCCTCCGGGTGCAGCCGCCCCGCGAAGCCCTCGTCCGTCATGCAGCGCCTTCCGTCGCTCGGTAGTCAACAGCATCGTTGACAGTGGTCCCCGACCACCTTACCGTCGACAGCAGCACGGGCCCTGCGACGAAGGAGATCCATGAGCCAGCCCTCCGCCCCCACCGGGGACCACCACGTCGACGTCGACGTGGTGGTCGTCGGAGCCGGCTTCGCCGGCCTGGCGATGCTGCGCGAGCTGCGCGACGTGCGTGGGATGAGCGTTCGGGTCCTGGAGGCCGGGGACGACGTCGGCGGCGTGTGGTTCTGGAACCGCTACCCCGGTGCGCGCTGCGACGTCGACAGCACCGACTACTCCTACACGTTCTCCCCCGAGCTCGACGCCGAGTGGGACTGGAGCGAGCGGTACGCCACGCAGCCGGAGATCCTGCGCTACGTCCGACACGTGGCCGAGAAGTTCGACCTCTACCGCGACGTCTCGCTGGGTTCCCGGGTGACCACCGCCGACTGGGACGAGGCCACCGGTCACTGGGACGTCGTCTGCGAGAACGGGCTCACCGCCCGCGGCCGGTACCTGGTCATGGCCACCGGCTGCCTGTCGGCGGTCAAGCGGCCCGAGCTGGACGGCATCGAGGACTTCGCCGGCCAGGTGCTGCACACCGCCGACTGGCCGGCCGAGCCCGTGGACCTCACCGGCAGGCGCGTCGGGGTGATCGGCACCGGGTCCTCCGGCATCCAGGTCATCCCGGCGATCGCACCGTCGGTGGAGCAGCTGGTCGTCTTCCAGCGCACGCCCACCTTCAGCGTGCCCGCCCGCCACCAGGTGCTCACCGACGCCGACCGGGCGGCCCTGCGCGCGGAGCTGCCGCAGCGCCGGGAGCTGCTGCGCAACTCCCCCACCGGCCTCTCGGTGCCGATCACCCGTCGCTCGGCGCTGGACGACGACGAGGAGACCCGCCGCCGGCACTACGAGGAGCAGTGGGCCTCGGCCGGCTTCGGCTTCCTGCTGGCCTACAACGACCTGCTGGTCAACAAGGCGTCCAACGACACCGCCGCCGACTTCATCCGCGGCAAGATCGCCGAGCGGGTGCCGGACCCCGAGCTCGCCGAGAAGCTGACCCCGCGCACCTACCCGTACGGCGCCAAGCGCCCGTGCGTGGACACCGGCTTCTACGAGACGTTCAACCGTCCCAACGTCACCCTGGTCGACATCAGCGAGTCGCCGCTGGCCAAGGTGACGGCCACCAGCCTGCACACCACCACGACCGAGTACGAGCTCGACGTGATCGTCTTCGCGACCGGCTTCGACGCGATGACCGGCTCGCTGCTGCGGCCGACCATCACCGGCCGGGACGGTGAGACGCTGCGCGAGCACTGGCGCAGCGGCCCGCTGACCTACCTGGGCCTTGCCACGGCCGGTTTCCCGAACATGTTCATCGTGGCCGGGCCGGGCAGCCCGTCGCTGCTGGGCAACGTGATGGTCTCCATCGAGCAGCACGTGGACTGGATCTCGGAGCTGCTGACCCGGTCGGCCGCCGAGGGCACGCCGACCATCGAGGCCGCGCCGGACGCCGAGGCGGAGTGGGTGGTCCGCGTCAACGCCGCCGCCGCGCCGACCCTCTACATGGAGGCGGCGTCCTACTACCTGGGCGCGGAGGTGCCCGGCAAGCCGCGGGTGTTCATGCCCTACGCCGGCGGGTTGCGGCGCTACCGCCGGGAGTGCGACGAGGTGGCGCAGGCCGGCTACCGCGGCTTCACCCGGACCGCCTGAGGCGCCGGGCAGACACAGCGAGCCGCGGAGGGCGGGTCCGGACGACGCCGTCCGGACCCGCCCTCCGCGTTGTCCCGTGCACCGGGGGGATGCACCAGGTCGGGAGGGGGCTCAGGCCCCCAGGTAGGCGTCGACGAGGTGGGCGCCGGCCAGCTCGGCCGCCGTGCCGGACAGCACGATCCGGCCCTGCCGCAGCACGAAGGCCCGTTCGACCACCTCGAGCGCCAGCCCGGCGTTCTGCTCCACCAGGACCACGCTCATGCCGCCCTCGGCGATCAGCTGGCGCAGCGCGTCGAACAGCGACGCGACGATGGCCGGCGCCAGCCCGGTCGAGGGCTCGTCGAGCAGCAGTAGGCTGGGGTCGGTCATCAGGGCGCGGCCGAAGGCGAGCATCTGCTGCTCACCTCCGGACAGGGACCCGGCCCGCCGGTCCAGCATCGCGGCGAGGGCGGGGAACAGCTCCAGGACGCGCTCCCGCAGCTCCGCCGCACGGGCCGCCGGCACGGAGTGACCCCCCATCGCCAGGTTGTCCTCGACGCTCATGTCGGCGAACAGCTCGCGACCGCTGGGCACGTGCCCCACGCCGGCCCGGGTCACCTCGTGGTCGGGCAGCCCGGTGACCGGGCGGCCCAGCAGTG
>JAOPWG010000419.1 GCA_025965775.1 Modestobacter sp.
GTCGATCTGCACCTGACGCACGTGCTCGCGGTCCCAGATGTGCTCGAACAGGCCGTTGGCGAAGCGCAGGACGTGCAGGTCCTGGGTGCCCTCCTTGCCCAGGAAGTGGTCGATCCGGAAGACCTGCTGTTCCTCCAGCACCGACAGCACCAGCTCGTCGAGCTCGCGGAAGGACGTGGGGGAGGTGCCGTAGGGCTTCTCGTAGACCACCCGCGACCCCTTGGCCAGGCCGTGCTCGGCCAGGCCGCGGGTGATGCCGGCGAAGGCGGTGGGCGGGATGGCCAGGTAGTGCACCAGCTGCGCCTCCGCACCGAGGTCCTCCCGGGCCTCGGCCAGCACGTCGAGCAGGCTGCCGGGGTCGTTCTCGTCGAAGCCGCCGCCGGCGAACCGGAGCCGCTTGCTGAACTCGTCCCACGGGCCCTCGTCGGGATGGGGTCCGAACTCGGCCAGGGCGTCGTGCACCCGGGCGGCGAAGTCCTCGTGGGACACGTCGCCGCGGCCGTTGCCTATCAGCCGCCAGTCGGCGGGCAGCAGGCCGTGCTGGGCGAGTTGGAAGAAGGCCGGCAGGACCATCCGGTGGGCGAGGTCGCCGGTGGCCCCGTAGAGCACGAAGACGGTGGGGGGCAGGTGGGTGCTGCCGTTGTCGGGCACGGTGCTCCTCTCGGCGGCGGGCAGTCGCCCGGCGCTCGCGCGGGATGTGCCCCACCGGCGGCCCTGCTACCCGTGGCCGACGGCATGATCGTCCTCGCGCCTTCTCGCGGTTCCGCGCGGCCGCCGGCTTCGTCGGGGTCACCGCCGATGACGACCGGTCCGGCACCGGTGACGACCTGCGGTGACCTCCCCGGATGCCGGTCGTGCCCGGCGTCACTACGGTGACGGGCACGCCGACGACCTGACGGAGGACCACCATGGCCGACACGGTCCAGCAGACGACGACGTCGCAGCCGCATCGGCTGCCGGTGCGCACCCTGGTCTCCGCGAGCATCGGCAACGCGGTCGAATGGTTCGACTGGACGGTCTACGCGACCTTCCTCGTCTACTTCTCCACCCAGTTCTTCCCCAAGGAGAACGAGGCGCTCGCGCTGATCGGCACCACGTCGGCCTACGCGCTGGCCTTCTTCTTCCGGCCGCTGGGTGGCTGGCTGCTGGGCCGGTTCGCCGACCTGCGCGGGCGCAAGGCCGGGATGCTGCTGACCATCCTGCTGATGGCCGGCGGCTCGCTGGTCATCGCGATCCTGCCGACCTACGAGGCGGTCGGTTGGCTGGCGCCGATCCTGCTGCTGCTGGCCCGCATCGCGCAGGGGATGTCGCTGGGCGGTGAGGTGTCCAACGCCTCGGCCTACCTGGCCGAGATCGCCCCACCGGCCCGGCGCGGCCGCTACTCGGCCTTCTTCTACGTCTCCACCGGCACCTCGCTGCTGGCCGCCTCGCTGCTCGGCGTGCTGTTGACCAACGTGCTCGACAAGGACCAGCTCAACTCCTACGGCTGGCGGATCGCCTTCGCCGCCGGTGGCCTGCTGGGCCTGGTCGGGCTGTGGCTGCGCCGGTCGCTGGCCGAGACCGAGCAGTTCGAGGAGAACGCCGCCAAGGCACGGGCGACGAAGAACCCGCTGCTGCTGACCATTCGCGAGCACCCGCGGGCGGTGCTGCAGCTGATCGGGTTCACCGTGTTGAACACGCTGTCCTACTACACCTTCTTCAGCGCGCTGACCCCGTTCGCCATCAAGTTCCGCGGCGCCGACAGCAACGAGGTCTTCATCGCTCTGTCGATCGGGACCGCACTGTTCGTGGCCCTCTGCTACCCGTTCGGGGCTCTGTCGGACCGGTTCGGCCGCAAGCCACAGATGCTGGTGTGGTCCGCCGGCCTGGCCGTGCTGGTCGTCCCGCTGTCGTTCCTCGTGCGGAACAACCTGTTCTCCCTCATCGTCGTCTTCTGCGTGGGGCTGGGGCTCTACGCGCTGCTGGCCTCCATCGCACCGGCGATCATGAGCGAACTGTTCCCGACCGAGCTGCGGGCCACCGGCATCGGGGCCTGGTACAACCTGACGGTCGCCGTCTTCGGCGGGACGGCGCCGCTGGTGATCACCGCGCTGTCACGTGCGGGACACCCGCTGTGGTTCTTCTGGTACGTCTCCGCGGGCGCCGTCATCGCCTTCATCGCCACGCTCACCCTGCGCGAGACCAAGGGCACCGAGCTGCGCTGACGCCGGCGTCCGAGGACTCAGCCGGGACCGCACCTCGCCGCGTGCGCCTGGGCACCGTGAGGAGTGGGGCCCGGAGGGTCCCGCGAGCGAGCGGCGAAGCGGCTCAGCCCGGAGGACCGCAATGTCCGCGGTGCGGTCCGGAGGACCGCAATGTCAGAGCATCGTGCGCAGGCGCTCCCGCCGGGCGCGCAGCACGTCCACCGACGCCGAGGCCGAGGGCGGCCCGGGCACCGACTGGCGCAGCTGCGTGTGCACCACCGCGTGCGGCGTCGACGTCCGCGCCGACACCTTGCTGACCAGCCGGTTGATCTCCCGGCGCAGCTCCGCGGCGTCGCGCCACGAGCCGCCGGCCTCGACCTCGGGGAGCTCCTCGACCAGGTGGCCGTCGTCCTCGTCGTCGGTGTGCCGGGTGTGCGCGATGCGCAGCCGCAGCTCGTCGTCCCGCTTGGCGAGCAGTTCCGCGGTCTGTGCCGGGGTGAGCAGGCCGGGGATGCCGAGGAACTCCTCCTCCTCGGCGCCCAGCGGTGGCAGGGACACCGCGGGGGTGCCCTCGCCGGTGTGCGCCGTCCCGCCGTGCAGCACGTGCGCGAACCGGGCGTCGGCCTCCAGCGCCTCCCACTGCGGCAGCGCGCCCTCGCGCTCCTCCCGCGGCGGCAGGTCCAGGGTCTCGAGGTCCTCCTCCTGGGCGGCCTTCGGCGGGGGCATGACGTGGTTGCGCTGCTCCTCCAGCGACGCGGCCAGCGTCAACAGTGGTCGCACCGCGGGCAGGAACACCGTGGCCGACTCGTGCGGGTTGCGGGCCCGCACCACGCGGCCGACGGCCTGGGCGAAGAACAGCGGCGTGCGGTAGGAGGTCATCCAGGCCAGCACCGCGGCCCGCGGGATGTCCACCCCCTCGGAGACCATCCGCACGCAGACCGCGATCCGGGCCGAGCCGGTGGCGAAGCGCTCGATCTTCTTCGACGCCTTGGGGTCGTCGGAGAGGATCAGCTCCGGCGCCTTGCCGGTCACCCGGCGGACGATCTTGGCGTAGGCGCGGGCGTCGTCCTGGTCGCTGGCCAGCACCAGCCCGGCCGCGTCGGGGATACCGGTCTCGCGCAGGTGGGTGATCCGGTCGTCCATCGCGGCGATCACGTGCGGAACCCATTGGCCCTTGGGGTCCAGCGCGGTCCGCCAGGCCTGCATCTCCACCGACCGGGTGCCGGCCTCGCTCAGCGAGGCGGCGACCACCTCACCGGCGGAGTTCCGCCACCGCGAGGTGCCGGTGTACGCGGCGAACACGACCGGCCGGACGACGGCGTCGGCCAGCGCCTCCTTGTAGCCGTAGGTGTAGTCCGCCTGGCTGGCCAGCCCCACCCCGCCGGACCCGTCGTCGCCGAGGAAGGTGTCCTCCTCGTAGCGCACGAACGGGATCCGCTCGTCGGCCTTGGTCCGGAACGGCGTCCCGGTCAGGCACAGCCGGCGGGCGGCGAAGCTGAAGGCCTCCTCGACGGCCTCGCCCCAGGACAGGCCGTCACCGGCATGGTGCACCTCGTCCAGGATGATCAGCGACTTCACCGCGGTGGCCCGGGCCGCGTGCAGCATCGGCTTGCCGGCGACCTGCGCGTAGGTGGTCACGTAGCCCTGCGTGCCGGCGCGCACCGGGCCGACGGCGTTGGTCAGCCCGGGGTCGAGCACGATGCCCATCCGGTCGGCGGCGTCGGCCCACTGCAGGCGCAGGTGGTCGGTGGGGCAGACCACGACCACCCGGGCGACCTCCCGCTTGGTCAGCAGCCGCTGCGCCAGGGTCAGTGCGAACGTCGTCTTGCCCGCCCCCGGGGTCGCGGTGACCAGGAAGTCCTTGGGCTGCTGCTCCTCGTACTGCGCCAGAGCAGCCGCCTGCCAGGCCCGCAGGGGCCGGGCGGAGGCGGACTGAGGGGTGGCTGCCGGTGTCGCGCGCGCCAGTGCTGTGTCTCCCATCGCGTGGTCCATCGTGTGTCGGAGCGGTCCGACACGCCCAGCTGCCCGGGGCACCCGGGTGTGCCGGGATCGGTGTGGCAGGGGGTCCGCCCAGTCTCCCAGGGCATCGTCGGACGTCGTGCCGTCCGGGTGGGTGGGGCACGTCACCCTGCGTCGGGTCCGGCGTGAGTGCTGCGGTCGGCGCCCGGCGACAGGCCGGCTACAGCACCTTGGACAGGAACGCCTGCGTCCGCTGGTGCTGCGGGTCGGAGAGCACCTGCCTGGGGTCGCCGGCTTCCACCACCAGGCCCTCGTCCATGAAGACGAGGGTGTCGCCGACCTCCCGGGCGAAACCCATCTCGTGGGTGACGACGATCATCGTCATGCCGTCGGCCGCCAGGCCGCGCATGACGTCGAGGACCTCGCCGACGAGCTCGGGGTCCAGCGCGGACGTCGGCTCGTCGAAGAGCATGAGCTTGGGTTCCATGGCCAGCGCCCGGGCGATCGCCACCCGTTGCTGCTGACCGCCGGAGAGCTGGTTCGGGTAGTGGTGGACGCGGTCGCCCAGCCCGACCCGCCCGAGCAACTCCTCCCCGCGGTCGCGGGCCTCGGCCTTACCGATGCCCTTGACCTTCGTCGGCGCCTCGATCACGTTCTCCAGCGCGGTCATGTGCGGGAAGAGGTTGAAGCGCTGGAACACCATGCCGATGTCCCGCCGCTGGGCCGCGACCTCCTTGTCCTTCAGCTCGTGCAGCTTGCCGCCCCGCTCCCGGTAGCCGACGAGCGTGCCGTCCACCCACAACCGGCCCGCGTTGATCTTCTCCAGGTGGTTGATGCAGCGCAGGAACGTGGACTTGCCCGAGCCGGACGGCCCGATGACGCACGCCACCTCGCTCGGGGCGACCTCGAGATCGATGCCGCGGAGCACCTCGAGGTGCCCGAAGGACTTGACCAGCCCCTCGGCCTTGACCATGGGCCGGCCCGGACCGGCGAGGACGTCGCTCAATGTGTGCTCCCCACGGCGTTCGCCTCGCGCGCGGCCCGCTGGGCCCTGGTCTCCCGGGAGCCCGAGCCCCGGTTGAACCGCTTCTCGAGGAAGTGCTGTCCGACCATCAGCAGGCTGGACAACGCGACGTACCAGAGGATCGACGCCACGGCGAGCGGGATGATCTGGAACGTCCGGCTACCGATGGCCCGCAGCTGGAAGTTGAGTTCGGTGGTGACCGGTACCGCGATCAGCAGCGAGGTGTCCTTCAGCATGGCGATGGTCTCGTTGCCCGTCGGCGGGATGATGACGCGCATCGCCTGCGGCAGCACGATCCGGCGCATCGTGGTGCTCCGGCTCATGCCCAGTG
>JAOPWG010000432.1 GCA_025965775.1 Modestobacter sp.
CGGTGCGGCCGTTGCTCATCGCCTGGTTCTGCAGCGGGCACTCCCCGCCCTTGTCGCAGACCGGGCAGTCCAGCGGGTGGTTGACCAGCAGCAGCTCCATCGTGCCCTGCTGCGCCTTGTCCGCGACGACGCTGGTCAGCTGGGTGTGCACCACCATGTCCGGCGTCACCGGGGTGGTACAGGAGGCGACCGGCTTGCGCTGCCCCTCGACCTCCACCAGGCACTGCCGGCAGGCACCGATGGGGTCCAGCAGCGGGTGGTCGCAGAACCGCGGGATCTGCACGCCGATCTGCTCGGCGGCCCGGATGATCAGCGTCCCCTTCGGGACCGCGATCTGGAAGCCGTCGATCGTGCAGTGCACGGCCTCGGGCGGGGCGGCCGGGCCGGGGACGGCGGGAACGGCGGCCGGCGCGGGCTGGGGCGTGGTCACTGGTCCTCCTCGCTGGCGCTCGTCGACCCAGCGCCCTGGGGTGCTGTGCATCTGCGTGCCCTCGCAAGCTCGGTCACGAGGCGGCTCCAACCGGCTCCAGTCGCAGCGAACGACCGAGGCGGGCCTGTTCGGCGGCGGGCAGCAGGGCGACGTAGTCGTCCCGGAAGTACTTCAGCGAGCTGGCGATGCAGCTGGTCGCGCCGTCACCGAGCGCACAGAACGAGCGGCCGAGGATGTTGTCGCAGGTGTCGGTGAGCAGGTCCAGGTCGGCCGCCCTGCCGTGCCCGTGCACCAGTCGCTCGAGGATCTGGACCAGCCAGTAGGTGCCCTCGCGGCACGGCGTGCACTTGCCGCAGCTCTCGTGGGCGTAGAACTCGGTGAACCGCAGCGTCGCCTCGACGATCGAGTCCGTCTCGTCGAAGACCATCAGCGCGGTGGTGCCGAGCATGGACCCGGCCGCGGCGACGGAGTCGAAGTCGAGCGGGACGTCGAGGTGCTCGGCGGTGAAGTACGGCGTCGACGAGCCGCCCGGGGTCCAGAACTTCAGCTGGTGTCCCGGACGCACGCCGCCGGCCATCTCCAGCAGCTCGCGCATCGTCGTCCCCATGGGGGCCTCGTACTGCCCGGGGCGCACCACCCGGCCCGACAGCGAGTAGATCTTGGGCCCGGGCGACTTCTCCGGCCCGAAGGCCTTGAACCAGCCGGCTCCGCCACGGACGACGTAGGGGACGCTGGCCAGCGTCTCCACGTTGTTGATCACGGTCGGGGCGCCGTAGAGGCCGGCGACGGCCGGGAACGGCGGCTTGAGCCGCGGCTGTCCGCGGTAGCCCTCCAGGGAGTCCAGCAGCGCCGTCTCCTCCCCGCAGATGTAGGCCCCGGCGCCGGCGTGCACGACGAGTTCCAGGTCGTAGCCCGAGCCGAGTACGTCGCGGCCGAGGTAGCCGGCGGCGTAGGCCTCGGCAACCGCGGCCACCAGCCGGCGGTGGGCGTGCACCGCCTCGCCGCGGACGTAGATGACGGCGAAGTGCGAACGGATCGCGTAGGCCGCGATGATCACGCCCTCCACCAGGGAGTGCGGGTCGGCCATCATCAGGGGCAGGTCCTTGCAGGTCCCCGGTTCGCCCTCGTCGGCGTTGACCACCAGGTACTTGGGCGCCGCGGCCGGGCCGGTGGGGGTCTCCCCCGGCTTGGGCTGCGGGATGAAGCTCCACTGCATGCCGGTGGGGAAGCCGGCGCCGCCACGGCCGCGCAGGCCGGACTCCTTGACCAGGGCGACGAGCTCGTCGGGGGCCCTGGTCAGCGCCGAGCGCAGGGCGCGGTAGCCGTCGAGCCGCTCGTAGGTCTCCAGTGTCCAGGAGCGTGCGGCGGTGCAGCGCTGGGTGAGCACGGGGGTGAGCGGCACGGTCAGACCTCTCGCTCGATCGAGGTGCCCGGGGTGGGCGGGGGTGTGCCCGCGCCGGGGTTCTGCTGGGGAGGGGTGTCGCTGCCCTCGTGTCCGCGCTGCACCGGTTCCCGGCCCGCGGGCTCGGCGGCATCGGTGTGCACCTGTTCGGCGCCCGCCTGCTCGGCGGGGTTGCCGGCGACGGCGACGGTGGCGTCCCCCACCTGCTCGGCGGGTGTCCCCCCGGAGGCGCCGACCGGTGCACCGGCCGGTTCCGGCTCCGGCGCGGAGCCCGGCGTCTCGTCCATCGGCGGGGCCGACTCGCCCCGCTCGGCGGCCAGTCGGACGCCGATGAGCGTGGGCACCCCGGCGGACGGCCCGTCGACGGCGGCCCGCTCGGCGGCGACGTCGGCGTGCTGGGAGAAGCCGGCCAGTTGCCGGGAGATCCCGCGGAAATCGGTCAGCGGGGCGCCGCGCGTGGGCGCGGGCTTCTCCCCGCGGCGCAGCGACGTCACCAGTTCCCGGGCGCTGTCCACGTCCTGCTGGTCATAGAACTCGTAGTCGACGGTGACCACGGGCGCGTAGTCGCAGGCAGCCAGGCACTCGGCGTGCTCGAGGGTGACCGAGCCGTCGGCGGCGGTCTGGTCGTGGCCCACGCCGAGGTCGGCGGCGACGGCGTCGTAGATCTGCTGCCCGCCGAGGACGGCGCACAGCGTGTTGGTGCACACGCTGACCAGGTGCCGGCCGGTCGGGTGGCGCTTGTACATCGTGTAGAAGGTGGCCACCGCACCGACCTCGGCCTTGGTCAGCCCCAGCATCCGCGCGCAGAAGCCGACCCCCTCGGGTGACACATAGCCCTGCACCGACTGGACCAGGTGCAGCATCGGCAGCAGCGCGGACCGCGGGTGCGGGTAGCGGGCGATGATCTCGCCCGCCTCCGCCTCGGTCCGCGCGGTCAGCGGTGGCAGGTCGGCCAGCACCCGGGGGTCGGCCTCCACCGGGCTGGAGTCCAGCCCGGTGACCGCCGTTCCCTCGGAGGAACCAGGCAGAGCGCTCATCAGCGATCCCCACCCCGTCCATGGGTCGTCTCCGCGGCCGCTCCGCTCCTCGGTCGCTGTGCGAACACTCGCCTCCGCGCTCGCTCCGCTCCTCGCTCGCTGGCGCTCGCTGCGATGCCCACTCGCTGTCGGCTCGGCTGCTCCCTGCGACGCTCACTCA
>JAOPWG010000436.1 GCA_025965775.1 Modestobacter sp.
CTCGGCGTCGAGCCGGGCCAGCGTCTCGTACAGCTCGCCGCCCTCCTTGGTCCAGCCCCGGGCGGCCAGCCGGGTGCCGCGCACGTCCAGCCCGACGGCGACCCGGTCGCCGTGCTCGGCGATCGCCTGGGCGCACCACTCCGGCGACTCCAGCGCCGCGGTGCCCAGGTTCACCCGGCGGCAGCCGGTGGCCAGCGCGGCGGCCAGCGACTCGTCGTCGCGGATCCCGCCGGACAGCTCCACGTCCACGTCCAGCTCGCCGACGACCCGGGCCAGCAGCTCCCGGTTGGAACCGCGCCCGAAGGCGGCGTCCAGGTCGACCAGGTGCACCCACTCGGCCCCGTCGCGCTGCCAGGCGAGCGCGGCCTCCAGCGGGTCGCCGTAGGACGTCTCGCTCCCGGCCTCCCCCTGGACCAGACGGACGGCGAGGCCGTCGGCGACATCGACGGCGGGGAGCAGCTGCAGCTTCGGCACGGGGTCAGCCTAGGGACCGCTCACCTGTAGCCCTCGTCACCGGCCGGACGGCCCGGGTCCTGCACCTCGGCGATGTACCGCGCAGTCCGGCCGGGTCCCGTCGACGTCGGTGAACCCGTACACGCCGGCCAGCTGCCCCGAGGACAGCGACTGGCCCGACCACCGGCCCACGTCCGGGTCGGCAGCGAGCGCGGTCACCGCGCGGCCGACGAACGCCGGGCTCTCGGAGCTGCAGAAGTGCGGCTGGATGCGGGTCGCCTCCCGCCAGGTGGCCTCCGTGACCCCGAAGGCGTCCAGCATCATCTCCGACCGCAGCCAGCCAGGGGTGAGAGCCACGGCGGTACCGCCGTACGGGCGGAGGTCGTGCGCCTGGGAGAAGGCGAGCCGGGTCACCGCCACCTTCGCCAGGTCGTAGAAGACCGACACCCCGGCCTCGCCGAGCGCGACGGCGATGCCCCGACCGGCGCCCCGGGTGCCGCCGGCGACCAGGGCGACACCACCGGACGGATCAGCAATGCCGACACCCTGCACCGCACCACCGACAGTTCCTGCCGGACCCCTCGGGCACAGTGCCCGTCATGGAATTCAGCGAGGTCGTCCGCCGCCGGCGCATGGTCCGCGACTACGACCCCGACCGGCCGGTGCCCGGCGAGGTCCGCGACCGGCTGCTCGAGCACGCCATCCGGGCGCCGTCGGCCGGCTTCAGCCAGGGCTGGGCGTTCCTGGTGCTCGAGTCGCCCGAGGAGCGGGAGCGCTTCTGGACGGCGACCACCGACGAGAGCGACGCCGCCGACCGCTGGCTCACCCGGATGCGCCGCGCCCCCCTGCTCATCGTCCCGCTGTCGCACAAGGCGGCCTACCTCGAGCGCTACGCCGAGTCGGACAAGGGCTGGACCGACCGCGACGAGGCGCGTTGGCCGGTGCCCTACTGGGACATCGACACCGGCATGGCCTCGCTGCTGATGCTCCTTACCGCCGTCGACGAGGGGCTGGCCGCCTGCTTCTTCGGCGTCCCGCCCGAGCACCTGGCCGGCTTCCGCACCGTCTTCGGGGTGCCCGAGGACTACACCCCGATCGGTTGTGTCTCGGTCGGCTACGTGGGGGCCGAGGACCGGCGCTCACCGTCGCTGCGCCGGGGGCGGCGGGGGCTGGAGGAGGTCGTGCACCGCGGGCGGTGGTGACCGCTGGTTGACTCTCGCGACGTGCCGCCCCTCCCCCGGACCGACGTCCCGTCCTCCCGCGCCGTCCTGATCACCGGCGCCTCCCGCGGCATCGGCCGCGCCATCGCGCAGGCCTTCGCCGGGGCCGGTGACCGGGTGGCGGTGCACTGGAGCACCTCCCGGGAGCGGGCCGAGCAGGTGCTCGCCGAGCTGCCCGGGGACGGCCACGTACTGGTCCAGGCCGACCTCGCCGACGCCGAGGCGGTCGGGCAGATGGTGGACGACGCCGCCCGGGAGCTCGGCGGGCTCGACGTGCTGGTCAACAACGCCGGCGTCTTCACCGCCCACCCGCCGCTGGAGACGTCCTGGGCGGACTGGCAGGCGGCCTGGTCGCACACCCTGGCGGTCAACCTGGTCGGCGCGGCCAACGCGACGTTCCGGGCGGTGCCGCACCTGGTCGCCGCCGGCGGCGGTGCGATCGTCAACGTCTCCAGCCGCGGCGCCTTCCGGGGCGAGCCGAACACCCCCGCGTACGGCGCTTCCAAGGCCGGCCTGAACGCCTTCGCCCAGTCGATGGCGGTCGCCCTGGCCCCGCAGGGCATCTCGGTGACCTGCGTGGCGCCGGGCTTCGTGCAGACCGAGATGGCCCGCGAGGTCCTCGACGGGCCCGGCGGCGACGCCGTCCGGGCGCAGTCGCCCTACGGCCGGGTGGGCCGCCCCGAGGAGGTCGCCTCGGCGGTGCTGTGGCTGGCCTCACCCGCGGCCCGGTTCTCCACCGGCACCATCGTCGACGTCAACGGGGCCTCCTACCTGCGCAGCTGAGCACACATCGCGGTCCGGAGGAGGACCGCTCACGGCACCTGGCCGCGGTGCGATCCGGAGGATCGCGATGTGCTCAGTCGAGCGTGTTCAACCAGTTGGTCAGCAGCTGCGCCCCGGCGTCGCCGCTCTTCTCCGGGTGGAACTGGGTCGCCGACAGCGGCCCGTTCTCCACCGCGGCGACGAACCGGTCGCCGTGCTCGGCCCAGGTGACCGACGGGGGCGTGAGCCGCCCGGTCACACCGGGTTCGGCCAGCGGGAAGTGGCGCACCCCGTAGGAGTGCACGAAGTAGAAGCGCTGGTCGGCCAGGCCGGCGAACAGCGTGGTGTCCTGCGGTGCCTGCACGGTGTTCCAGCCCATGTGCGGCAGCACCGGCGCATGCAGCTCCTCGACCGTACCGGGCCACTCACCGCAGCCCTCGGCGTCCTGACCGTGCTCGACGCCGCGCTCGAAGAGGATCTGCATCCCCACGCAGATGCCGAGCACGGGACGCCCGCCGGCCAACCGGCGGCCGATCACCTTCGGCCCGTCGACGGCGCGCAAGCCCTCCATGCAGGCGGCGAACGCGCCGACCCCGGGGACGACGAGGCCGTCGGCCTCCAGCGCGGCCTGCGGATCGGCGGTGACCGTCACGTCGGCACCCACCCGGGACAGTGCCCGCTCGGCCGAGCGCAGGTTGCCCGACCCGTAGTCGAGGACGACGACCTTCTTCACAGCTGCCACGCTACCCAGTAGCTCCCCGGGACCCTGCGGGATTCCCGGCGGTCGACCGGCGAACTCTCCCCTGACGTGAAGGTAGAGTGCCCGCGGCCGACCCGCAGCGCAGCGGTCGACCAGCCGGCCCTTCCCCGGACGAACGGTGCCATGACCGCTGCCCTGCCTGCCCGCCTGTCCCGCCCGGCCTGGCTGTCGCCACAGGTCGCCCGCACCGAGGTCCTCGCCGGGCTGGTGGTGGCCCTGGCGCTCATCCCCGAGGCGATCTCCTTCTCCATCATCGCCGGGGTCGACCCCCGGGTCGGCCTGTTCGCGTCGTTCACGATGGCCGTCACCATCGCGTTCACCGGCGGCCGGCCGGCGATGATCTCGGCGGCCACCGGCGCGGTGGCGCTGGTCATCGCGCCACTGGTGCACGAGCACGGGCTGCAGCACCTGGTCGCCGCGGTGCTGCTGGGCGGGGTGTTCCAGGTTGCCCTCGGCCTGCTGGGCCTGGCCCGGGTGATGCGCTTCGTCCCGCGCAGTGTGATGGTGGGCTTCGTCAACGCCCTGGCGATCCTGATCTTCACCGCGCAGCTGCCGCAGCTCACCGACGTCCCCTGGGCGGTCTACCCGCTGGCCGCCGTCGGCCTGGGGATCATCGTCGGCCTGCCGCGCCTGACCACCGCGGTCCCGGCCCCGCTCGTGGCGATCATCGTGCTGACCCTCGTCACGGTCACCGCGGGCATCGCCGTCCCCACCGTCGGCGACCAGGGCGAGCTCCCCGACAGGCTGCCGACGCTCGGACTGCCCGACGTGCCGTTCTCCTGGGAGACCCTGCGCATCGTCGCGCCCTACGCCCTGGCCATCGCGCTGGTCGGCCTGATGGAGTCGCTGATGACGGCGAAGCTGGTCGACGAGCTGACCGACACCCCCTCCAGCAAGACCCGGGAGTCGGTCGGGCAGGGCATCGCCAACCTCGTCACCGGCGCCTTCGGCGGCATGGGCGGCTGCGCGATGATCGGCCAGACGATGATCAACGTGCGCTCCGGTGCCCGCACGCGGCTGTCGACCTTCCTGGCCGGCGCCTTCCTGCTGATCCTGGTCGTGGTGCTCAGCCCGGTGGTGGGCGTCATCCCGATGGCTGCGCTGGTCGCCGTCATGGTGTTCGTCTCCGTCGCCACCTTCGACTGGCACAGCCTGCGCACCCTGCGCCGCATGCCGCGCAGCGAGACCGCGGTGATGCTGGTGACCGTGGCCGTCGTCCTGGCCACGTCGAACCTGGCCATCGGCGTGGCCGTCGGCGTCCTCGTCGCCTGCGTGCTCTTCGCCCGCCGGGTGGCCCACCTGGTGACCGTCACCCCGACCGAGGGCCCCGACGGCACGCGTACCTACGCCGTCTCGGGCGCGCTGTTCTTCGCCTCCACCAACGAGCTGATCGGCCGGTTCGACTACGCCGGTGACCCCGACCGGGTCGTCGTCGACCTGTCCGGCGCGCACGTCTGGGACGCCTCGTCGGTCGCCGTCCTGGACGCCATCGAGCACAAGTACGCCATCCGTGGGAAGTCCGTGGAGATCACCGGGCTCACCGACGTCAGCGGCCACTACCACCGGCGCCTGGCCGGCCGGCTCGGCGGTGGCGCCGGATGAGCGCGCACCGGACCGGATGCAGATCGGTGAGGTCGCCGAGCGGATCGGGTTGTCGCTACGGACCATCCGGTACTACGAGGAGGTCGGCCTGGCGGTGCCGTCGGCCGCTCCGAGGGCGGGTTCCGGCTCTACGCCGAGCAGGACGTGGAGCGGCTGCGGGTCATCATGCAGATGAAGCCGCTGGGCTTCAGCCTGGAGGAGATGCGCGAGCTGCTCGGCCTGCTGGACGCCGGGCCGGACGCCGATCCCGGCCGGCTGGCCGCCTTCGGGGAACAGGCCGCCGCACGGGCGTCCGTGCTGCGCCGGCAGCTGCGCACCGCCGAGGAGTTCGCCGCACGGCTGGGCTGAGAGCCCTCAGACCAGCCGGAGCACCCCGGCCGCGATCGCCAGGAGCGCCGCCACCAGCAGCACGCCGGCGAACGCCAGCTGCGGCCCGGTGCGGCCCTTCGTGTCGTGGTCGGCCTTGAAGATGCTCCACGCACCGCCGAGCAGGAAACAGCCCAGCACGATCAGGATGCTGCCGAAGGACACCCGGCTACAGAGCGCCCTTGGTGGAGGGGACGTCGGTCACGCGCGGGTCGAGGGCGACCGCGGTGCGCAGCGCGCGGGCCAGCGCCTTGAACTGCCCCTCGACGATGTGGTGGGCGTCCCGGCCGGCGTAGAGCACCCGCACGTGCAGGCTGATCCTGGCATTGAACGCGAAGGACTCCAGCACGTGCTTGGTCAGGCTGGTGGGGTAGTCCGGCCCGATCATCGGGGTCATGTCGGCGGGCTCGGCGTGCACGAAGTACGGCCGGCCGGACAGGTCGACGGCGGCCTGGACCAGCACCTCGTCCATCGGGATGGTCGCGTCGCCGTAGCGGGTGATGCCGCGCTTGTCACCGAGCGCCTCGGCGAACGCCTGTCCGAGGGCGATCGCGACGTCCTCGACGGTGTGGTGGGCGTCGATGTGCAGGTCGCCGTCGGCCCGTACCGTCAGATCGATGCCGCTGTGCTTCGCCAGCGAGGTCAGCATGTGGTCGTAGAAGCCGACCCCGGTGGCGATGTCACCGGTGCCGGTGCCGTCGAGGTCGACCTCGACGACCAGCTTGGTCTCGCTGGTGGCCCGCTCGACGCGTGCGGTGCGGTGCCCTGGCATGGCGGTCATGCCGGTGATCCTCCCTCAGCCCGGTCCACGGTCACAGCAACCTCACCCAGGGCGGTGAGGAACGCGTCGGTCTCCTCCGGGGTCCCCGCCGTCACCCGCAGCCAGCCGGGCAGCCCGACGTCGCGCACCAGGACGTCGCGGTCCAGCAGCGCCTGCCAGGCCGCCGGGGCGTCGGCGAACCGCCCGAACAGCACGAAGTTGGCGTCGCTGGGCACGCTGGTCAGCCCCAGGCCCGGCAGCGCCTGGACGATCCGGTCCCGCTGGGCCTTCACCGCGTCCACCGTCGCCAGCAGCTCGTCGGTGTGCGCCAACGCGGCACGCGCGGCCGCCTGGGTGAGGCTGGACAGGTGGTAGGGCAGCCGGACCAGCTGCAGCGCGTCCACCACCGCGGGGTCGGCGGCCAGGTAGCCCAGCCGCAACCCGGCCATGCCGAAGGCCTTGCTCATCGTGCGGCTGACCACCAGCCGCGGCCGGCCGGGCAGCAGCGACAGCGCCGACGGGGTCCCCGGCCGGGCGAACTCGGCGTAGGCCTCGTCGACGACCAGCA
>JAOPWG010000437.1 GCA_025965775.1 Modestobacter sp.
CGCTGGCGGTGCCCACCAGGACCGGCTGCCCGATCTCGTGCCGCTCGGCGATGTCGTCGACGACGGCGGTGAACTTCGCCTTCTCCGTCTTGTAGATGACGTCGGCGCGGTCCTCGCGGACCATCGGCCGGTTCGTCGGGATGGGGACGACGCCCAGCTTGTAGGTCTGGGAGAGCTCGGCGGCCTCGGTCTGGGCCGTGCCGGTCATCCCCGACAGCTTCTCGTAGAGCCGGAAGTAGTTCTGCAGGGTGATCGTGGCGAGGGTCTGGTTCTCGTCCTTGATCTGCACCTTCTCCTTGGCCTCGATGGCCTGGTGCATGCCCTCGTTGTAGCGGCGGCCGGCCAGCACGCGGCCGGTGAACTCATCGACGATGAGGACCTCGCCGTTGCTCACGATGTACTGCTGGTCCTTGTGGAAGAGCTCCTTGGCCTTCAGGGCGTTGTTCAGGTAGCCGATCAGCGGGGTGTTGACCGCCTCGTAGAGGTTCTCGATGCCCAGTTGGTCCTCGACGAACTCCACGCCCTCCTCGGTCACCGCGACCGTGCGCTTGGACTCCTCGACCTCGTAGTGCCGGTCGCGCTTGAGCAGCGGGACGATCCGGGCGAACTCGCCGTACCAGCGCGCGCTGGTCTCGGCCGGGCCGCTGATGATCAGCGGGGTGCGTGCCTCGTCGATGAGGATCGAGTCGACCTCGTCGACGATGGCGAAAGCGTGCCCGCGCTGCACCAGGTCGGCGTTGGACCAGGCCATGTTGTCGCGCAGGTAGTCGAAGCCGAACTCGTTGTTCGTGCCGTGCGTGATGTCACAGAGGTACTGCTCGCGGCGCTCGGCGGGCTGCTGGCCGGACAGGATGGTGCCCACCGACAGGCCCAGGAAGCGGTGCACCCGACCCATCCACTCGGCGTCGCGCTGGGCCAGATAGTCGTTGGTGGTGACCACGTGCACGCCATGGCCGGCCAGTCCGTTGAGGTAGGCCGGCAGCACGCCGGTCAGGGTCTTGCCCTCACCGGTCTTCATCTCCGCGATGTTGCCCAGGTGCAGCGCGGCCCCGCCCATGAGCTGCACGTTGTAGTGGCGCTGGCCCAGGGTGCGCGAGGCGCCCTCCCGGACGACGGCGAACGCCTCGGGCAGCAGCCGGTCCAGGCTCTGCCCGTCGGCGTAGCGCTCCTTGAACTCGTCGGTCTTGGCGCGCAGCTCGGCGTCGCTGAGGTCGGCCATGTCGTCGCTGAGCACGTCCACCGCGTCGGCGATCTTCGACAGCCGCCGGACGAGCTTGCCTTCACCGGCACGCAGGATCTTCGAGAACACCACGACCCCAGCGTAGGCGGCGCGGCGGCGAACCGGCTCCGGCGCGGCCGAGGCCCGTACCGGGGAGCACTCGCCCGTACCCTCCGCGGACGTGCCATCCCACGATCCCGAGCGCCTCGGCGAGGACCTGCTGGCCTTTCTCGTCACCGAGCGGCACCTGGCGACGCTGACCACACTGCGCGCCGACGGCAGCCCGCACGTCGTCCCGGTCGGGGTGACCTTCGACCCGGCCACGCGGACCGCCCGGGTGATCACCTCGAGCAGCTCGGCCAAGGCCCGGCACGTGCGGGCCGGGCAGCAGCGGGTCGCGGTCTGCCAGGTCGACGGCCGCCGCTGGGTGACCCTGGAGGGGACGGCGGTGGTCCGGGACGACGCCGCGGCCGTCGCCGACGCGGTGGCCCGCTACGCGGCCCGCTACCGCACCCCGCGGGAGAACCCCGCGCGGGTGGTGCTGGAGATGTCGGTCGACCGGGTGCTGGGCAACGCCTGATGATGGGCCGGTGACCCCGCCGATGACCGCGCTGGACCTCTCCGCGGTCGACCTGCGCACCGAGGTGGTGCGCACCGAGCGGCTGGTGCTGCGCCCGTTCCGCCGCTCCGACGCCGATGCGGTGTTCGCCGGCTGCAGGACCCGGAGGTACAGCGCCGGATCCCCGCTGTCCCGGTGCCCTACACCCGGGCCGACGCCGCGCACTTCGTCGGCGTGGCCGGCCCCGGGGGCCAGGCCCGCCTCCCCGGCGACTCATCGGACTGAGCGCCCACCCGACACGACGGCGGGCCGCCTCCCGATCGGGAGCCGGCCCGCCGCTGGTGGTCGGTCAGACGGTCACGGGTTGCCGCTCCCCGCTGCCGGGGGTGGCGACCGCCTTCTCAGTCGCCAGGGCGGCGCCGAGCCGGATCAGGCCGTAGTCGTAGGCGTGCCGCCGGTAGACCACCGAGGCCTGGCCGGTGTCGGCGCAGGCGAAGAGGAAGAAGTCGTGCCCGACCAGCTCCATCTCGTGCAGAGCCTGGTGGACCGTCATCGGCACGGCCGGGTGCACCTTCTCCCGGACGATCTGCCCGGGTAGGTGCTCGTCGAGGTCGGTCACGTGCGGACCGTCCGCGAGCTCCTTGTCCAGCGCCATGGACGCCAGCACGGCGCCGCCGGTCTCCGCGGGCGCCCCGTCCAGCCGCACACTGGCCGGGGTCCGCCGGCCGTGGTGTACCCGCCGGCGGTCGTTGGCCCGCCTCAGTCGGTTCTCCAGCTTGCCGATCGCCAGTTCCAGGGCCGCGTAGAAGTCCGGGGCGCAGGCCTCGGCGCGGGCGACCGGTCCCTTGCCGCGGAGGGTGATCTCCACCCGCTGGCAGTTGGACGACTGGCGAGGGTTCTTCTCGTGCAGCAGTTCGACGTCGATGCGGATGAGCTTGCCGTCGAAGCGTTCGAGCTGTCCGACCTTGTCCTCGACGTGCTGCCGAAAATGCCCGGGCACCTCGACGTTCCGACCACGAACCACGATCTCCATCAGACCTCCCGGTTGAGCGGGCTGTGATCGAACCGACGCTAGACGTATCTGCGCCTACCCGACAGTCGAGAATGGCGGCATCACGGTCCGCCCCAGCACCGCACGGTGAAGTCCGCAGGTCGGGGCCGGGTGAGCCGCTCCGCCGACCGCCGCGGGGTCGCCGCCACCACCGCCCCGAGCACCGGTGTGTCCCGGTCGGACGGGGTGCCGAGGCCGAGCGCGCGGGCCGCCTCGGTCAGCGTCGCGCCGCTGCTCACCACGTCGTCCACCACCACCAGCACCGTCCCGGGCGCCGGCCAGGGCCGGGTCGGGCGCACAGCGAACCGGCCGGCCAGGTTCGCCCGCCGGGCGGCGGCGTCCAGACCCGCGGAGTCCCGGGTACCGCGGCGGCGGCGCAGCACCGCAGCAGGCCGGGCAGCCACCCCGGCGGCCCGCAGCTCGACCGCTGCCGATCGGGCCAGCTCGGCGACGTGGTCGCGGCCGCGCCGCTGGACCGCCGCGGTCGAGCTGGGCACGGGGACGAGCCGCACCGGCCGTCCCGCTCCCCCGCCGGGCAGCCCGGCCAGCACCACGACCACGGCCAGCGCCAGCGCCGTGCCCAGCGGGCCGGCCAGTTCGGCGCGGCCGTGCTCCTTGAAGGCCAGCACCGCCGGGCGGACCGGCCCGGCGTAGGCGCCGGCGGCCACTGTCGGCGGGAAGCCGTCCGGGTGCCGGCGGGGTTGGGCCAGCCGGGGCACGGCCAGCCAGCACCGGCAGCCGGGGCAGAGCAGGTCGCCCGGGAGGGCGCAGCCGGCGCACGTACGGGGCAGCACCAGGTCGGCGAGCGCCGACCAGCCCTCGGTGAAGGCCCGGGCGGCCCCCGGTCGCCCCGCCCGGTTCCCACCCTCTGCCGTCACACCGGTCAGCCTCCGGCTCCCGCAGGCCGGCGGCGGGCACGCCGCCCGGGCTGGGGACGGCATCGCCCACTGGGGACGGTCGCCGGCGGGGCCGGATCAGAGCGGGTAGAAGGGCGCCGTCCCGGCGACCGGCTGCTCACCGCGCAGCAGGGTGACCCAGTTCCCGCCCGAGAGCAGCCACAGGGTCCCGTCGGCGGTGACCAGCGGCTGTCGGCTGGGCGTGGCGGCCAGCGCGGTGGGCTGTCCGGGCAGGCCGGCCATCGTCACCGTCGTCAGCGCCCATCCGTCCACCCCCACCGTGTAGGGAACGGTGCGCTCGGTGCTGGCATCGCCGGCCAGCAACATCAGCAGGCCGGAGTTGCGCCACGCGACGTCGACGACCTGGTGCACCGACGGCGCGACCGACCGCAGGTCCCGGACGCTGACCGTGTCGTCGGCGCGCACCACCGTGCCCACGTACAGCTCGCCGCCCTCCGGGGTGTCGATCACCACGGCCGCGCGCACCCCGTCGGGCGAGAGCTGGAACGTCGAGGCCCGCCCCAGACCGCCCAGCGTGGTGGCGTTCACCGTCTGCGGCCTCCCCCCGGCAGGCAGCCGCACCACCTCGGTGCCGTCGCGCACGGTCCACACCTCAGCTCGGGTACCCGCCGTCGTCGGCGCCGTGAACGTGCCACCGGTGAGCACGGGGACCAGGTCGCCGCCGTACGGCCCGGCGAGCAACGTCACCGTCGCACCGGCCGTCGCCACCCCGACCGTCAGGCCGAGCGCTCCGGTCCGCCCGTCGGCGGAGACGGCGGCCGAGGTCAGCCCGTAGGCACCCGCCCCGGCCGGCCCGGGGGCAGGACCGCCATCGGTGACCCGGTGCAGCGCGCCGCCGACCAGGTAGTGCCCGTCGGCGTCGACGGGCGCCGTGTCGGGGTCCAGCCCGGCCCAGTCGTCGACGCTCTGGACCTCCGGCACGTCGGGCAGACCGAGCGGCTGGCCGTCCCGCAGCAGCTCCACCGAGCGGAACCCGAGGCCGTCCAGCGACCACACGACCTGCGCGCACAGACCGTTCAGGGAGGCGGCGGTGGTGCCCTCGGGGAAGGTCAGGTCGACCCGCGCCGTCGTTCCGACGAGGTTCACCGTGCTGCGCAGCGCGGCCTTGGCCAGCGGGTTGGCCACGCCGGCCGCGATGGCCGTCGACGGGCCGGCGATGAGCCGCTCGATCAGCGCGTTCGGCTGCGCCTCCCCGGACACCAGGTACCGGGGATCGGGCACCACCCGGGCGCCCGTGGGGTCCAGGAAGTAGGCGTTGACCGCGTCGTACGTGCGCGCGAAGTCCGGCTGCAGCATCAGCAGGCCGTCCAGCGGGTCGGTCACCCGCCACTGGCCGGAGTCGTCGCTCAAGGTGAACGTGCGCGTGAACAGGCCCCCGTCGCCGACTTTGAACACCCCCCGTTCGTCGACGGTGCCCACCAGCGGCGCGGACAACTCGACCACGCCGCTCGCGGTCTGGCGGGTGGAGTAGGACGCGCCGATGACGGTCACGCCGTCGCTGTCCGACCACGACGTCGCCGCGTCCTGCGCGAGGTACTGCCGGGCGACCGGGTGGTTGCGGGCCGTGCTGGCGCTGGCGTCGATGAAGCCCCGCACCATCTCCTCCGGCGTCGCCCCGCGCTCCGGCGGCAACGGCTCGATGCCCACCGGGGTCTCCGGCGGGTTCGCGACCTGGGTGATCTGCACCGTCGGCGAGCTGTCGGGCACGGTGCTGCAGCCGGTGAGCAGCCCGGCGACCACCAGTCCGGCGAGCACCACCCGGGCCGCGGCACGCCTCGGTCCCCGTTGCCGCGTCACGACGGCTGCTCCCCTGCCGGCGCGGACGCCGCCGGCAGGGCGGACGAGGCGCGCACCGCCGTGGGCCGCAACGGCAACGGCGAGCTGGTCAGCTCGGCCCCGGCGACCAAGGGCACGGTGAGCCGGAACTGGGCGCCCTGGCCTGGCTTGCCCCACACCTGCAGCCAGCCACCGTGCAGCCGGGCGTCCTCCAGGCTGATCGACAGGCCCAGCCCGCTGCCGCCGACGGTCCGGACCCGCGCGGGGTCGGCGCGCCAGAACCGATCGAACACGTGCTGGGCGTCCGCCGGGCTCAGCCCGACGCCGTGATCGCGCACGGTGAACGCCACGGCCGTGCGGGAGGCGGCGAGGGTGATCTCCACCGGCTGGCCGGCCCCGTGCTCGATGGCGTTGCCGACCAGGTTGCGCAGCACGCGCTCGACCCGGCGGGCGTCGACCTCGGCGACCACCGGCTCCGCGGGCTGGGTGACCCGTAGCTCGCACGAGCGGTGCACGGCCAGCACGGACATGCCCGCCACGACCCGGTCGACGACCTGCGTGAGGTCCTGCGGCTCGGCCTCCAGCACCGCGGCCCCGGCGTCGTAGCGGCTGATCTCCAGCAGATCCGACAGCAGGACCTCGAAGCGGTCGAGCTCGTTGTGCAGCAGCTCGGCCGACCGGGCCACCGCCGGATCGAAGTCGACACGGGCGTCGTGCAGCACGTCGGCGGCCATCTGCACGGTGGTCAGCGGGGTGCGCAGCTCGTGCGAGACGTCGGAGGTGAAGCGCTGCTGCAGCTGCGACAGGCCCTCCAGCTGATTGATCTGATTCTGCAGGCTGTCGGCCATGGCGTTGAAGCTGGTGGCCAGCCGGGCCAGGTCGTCCTCACCGCGGACGGCGAGCCGCTCCTCCAGCCGCCCCTCGGCCAGTCCCTGGGCGCTGGAGGCGGCCCGCCGGACGGGGTAGACCACCAGCCGGGTCACCAGCACCCCGATGCCGACGACGAAGAGCACCAGGACCACACCCATGATCACCACGGTGCTGCGGATGAGCTGCAGGCTCTCCCGTTCCTGCTCGAGCGGGAAGGCGAAGTAGACCTCCACCCGGTCGCCGCTCTGCCCGCCGGCGGAGACCGGCGCCCCGACCAGGAGGGTGGGCACCAGGCGGCCCGCGGAGTCGGGCACCGGCGCGTACCGGTAGGCCTGCGAGCCGCGGGCCACCTCGGCCCGTAGATCCACGGGCAGCTCTCCGTAGGTGAGCGTCGTCCGGCTGGAGGCGCGACGTTCCTGGTCACCGGACCGGTAGACCATGACCACGTCGAAGTCACCGGCCGCCCCCCCGCGCGAACGCAGCCCTTCCACGGTGCGCGACAGCGTGGACCGGACACTCGCCGAGTCGCCGGTGGCGATCCCGCTGACCTCGGACTGGGCGTACTGAACGCCGGCCAGCGACTGGTCGACCGCAGCCTGTCGTTTGACGCCGAGCAACTGATCGCTGATCTGCCGGAAGAGCACGAGGCTGACGATCACCACGACGACCGCGGCCACGACCATCGTGATCGCGCCGATCCGCAGCTGCAGTGACGACCGCCACGCGTGCACGACGCCGTGGACCGCCCGCCGGCCGGCGCGTCGGGCCCGCGCCAGGCGGCCCAGCAGCGCCC
>JAOPWG010000442.1 GCA_025965775.1 Modestobacter sp.
CCCAGCGGGGCGAACTTGGCCGGTAGTTCGGGGACGCGCTCGTCGGGCTGCATGCGTGCCGCCACCCTCTCGACTTCATGGTGGGCGCGCCAGGAGGGCGCACGGGACCCATCTGATGGTAGGCGGACGCCCCCCGGACGCCGATGCCCCGTTACCGTGGTCCGCTGGGCGGGCGTGCACGCCCAGCTGCTGGCTGACCAGCAGGAGGAGACGGGGCCAGCGCCTGCTGGCGAGGAGGACACGTGGACGCGTGGGACGACGCACTCGGTCCCGACCCCGACTTCGGTGACGGGGACCACTCGGGACAACCTCCGCTGACGATGGAGGAACGAGCCGGGGTGCTCGACGACCTGGCTGAGCTGGAGGTGTTCCGTACCCTGCTGGAGCCCACCGGGGTCAAGGGCATCGTCGTGGACTGCCCGGACTGCGACGAGGAGCACCACGTCGACTGGGCGCTGATGCAGGCCAACCTGCGCCAGCTGCTCGACGAGGGGCAGACCGGCCGGCACGAGCCGCCCTTCGACCCCGACCCCAACGACTACGTCAGCTGGGACTACGCCAGCGGCTACGCCGACGGGGTCGCCGCGCGGGCCGAGCGTGAGGAGCCCAGCGGCCAGCACAGCCCCGGCCGCCACGCCCGCGACGAGTAGCTGTCCCGCCGACGAAGTCGCCTCCGGAGTCCCGGCGCGGGGCCGGAGGCTCCCGCCGGGACTCCGGGCAACGGCTCTGCGTGAGCCGGGACGGCACGGGGCCGCGCTGCGGTCGGCCAGGACCGCGACGTCACTCCCCGAGCCCTGCCAGATGTACTCGAGCCCGGCGTGCATGGGATCACCAATGATCCATGAGCCCGCTGCCACATCTAGTCGAGCCTGCGTGACAGTCCGAGCGGCGTCGCCGCTCACCGCGGGTGAGCCGTCGTCCACGACTCGAAGTGAATCGAAGATCCTGGGGTCCGGCTTCTCGGGGGGCAGCGGCTACACCGGCTGCCGCAGCTACGCGCCGGGCGGCACGACCTGGACCCCCATTCCCTGCTGAGGCCGGGCAGCCGTCAGCAGGGAATGGGGCGCGGTCGGTTGCCCCGGCGCGCGCCGCGCGGCCAGGTCAGGCGATCCGGCGTGCGGTGTTGAACGGCAGGACCGAGACGTTGCGCACCTTCACGACGTCGCCGTAGTCGGGCGCGTACACCATCTGCCCGTTCCCGATGTAGATCGAGACGTGCTGGACCGGGTGGAAGAAGAACAGCAGGTCACCGGGCTGCAACTGTGTCCTGGACACCGGCCGGCCGAGGGTCGACTGGGCCCGCGAGGAATGTGGCAGCGCGATCCCGGCGGCCCGGTAGGCGTACTGGGCCAGACCCGAGCAGTCGAAGCGGTCGGGGCCGCTCGCGCCCCAGGCGAAGGGCTTCCCGCGTTGGGCCAGCGCGGTGGCGACGGCGATCTGTGCTGCGCGGTTGCCCGCGGCGGCCGCCGGTGCTGCGGCGGGTGCCGCGGTCGTGGTGCCGGCCAGGGCCGGCAGCGGAGTGAGGGCGATCCCGCCGCCGACCAAGAGCGCGAGCAGCGCACCACGGACCGAGCGGAGGGGACGACGGACAGAGGACGTGCGGGGGGTCGTGGACACGACCGGACTCCTGGTTCTCCCTGCCGCCTACCGGGTCAGCTGACGGGTTCGGGCTGGGAAGCTGCCCGGCGCGGCCCGGCTGGTGTGCCGGTCTGCGCTTCACCCCAGTGGTGCGTTGGGTCCCCGGTCCGGACGCGACGTTCGCGCGCCCGGTTCGGCGGTGTCCGGCGACGGCCGCCGTGGCTGAGCGATCTTGATGTCTCGACCGGACGCGACGACGCTAAAACCCAGCTCAGGAGCCCACCATCGCAGACCGGGACCCGCGTCCGGGGCCGGTTCACCGGTCCAGGGGGACCTCTGGGACCGTTCCCGGCCGTGTCCTGGGCAGATTTCCGAGACGTTCCGGATCGCTAACCGCGCTGGTCCGCTGCGGGCGGGACATCTGCCCGCGTGTCAGGAACGCTCTGCGATCACGTGCGCCGACGAGCCGTGCGCCCCCTGGTCAGGGCGGGCGGCGCTGCCCGTCAGACCGGACGTCGCCCCAGAAGGCCGGGCGTGGCGCCCCCATGGCAGGGTCGATGTCGAAGCTCCCGTCGGCATGTGGACGGTCGCGCACGAGTTGGACCACTCCGGACAGCCGCCCTCGATCGGCGCCGAACCACAGCTCGGCGATCTCGACGTCGGTCAGCCGGGTCTGCTCGGTGACCCCGCGCCCGGCAACCATGACCACCCACCGCTCCGCTGTCAGCAGCTCGTTCACCTGGCGCCGAACCTCCCGGATCAGGTCGCGCATCGGCTGCGGCGCGTCCATCAGGAGCTGGCCCACGGCGTCGGGCACCGTCCCGAGCTGACCGGCTCCTTCGGCAGGAAGGTGACCGGTCGGAGCATCACAGCGGCCTCACGCAGCTCCGGTACCGCCTGGGGCCGCTCACACATCCGCTCCGGGTCGAGCGTGCCGACCGGTGACGACGCATCGGCCAGAGGACAGCGGGCCGGCCACGCGGGTGGGGTGCGACGGGCAGGCAGGCGTGGTCCTCGCGGGTGGCCGGCCACGTGGGCCACCCGGCTCCCTCACACCATCATCCCGCGGCGGAAGCCGGTGGCGACCGCCTCGGCCCGGTCCTTGACGCCGAGCTTGCGGAACAACCGCCGGGCGTGGGTCTTGATGGTGTCCTCGGACAGGTAGAGCTCCCGGCCGATCTGGGCGTTGCTCTTGCCCTGGCTCATGCCGGTGAGCACCTGCATCTCCCGCATCGACAGAGCCACCGGGGCCGGGTCGGGCACCGTGGAGCGGACCGTGGTGGGCGCGGTGCCGACCAGCGGGCTGGCACCCCCCCAGGACGCCGAGCCCCCGGCCGCCGCGCCGGCGAGGGCCACGGCGGGCTGCGGGGTCCGCGGCGGGGGCATCAGGGAGCCCAGGGGCCGCTGCGCCTCCGGGCGCAAGCCGGTCCGCGACAGGCCGAGGCCCAGCTCCAGCGGGCTGGCGTCCCAGCGCAGGTACCCACGGGCCCCGAAGGCGACCGCGGCCCGCACGGTGTCGGCGTCGTCGGGGGCGCCCAGCATGAGCACCCGCAGGCCAGGGTGCGCGCGGAGCACCTGCGTGGCGAGCGACAGGCCGCTGTCGGTGGCGCGCTGCGTACCCACCAGCAGGACGTCGGGGAGCCGGTTGGCCAGCCGGGCGGTGAGGGCGGCCGGGTCGCCGACGGCCTCCACGCGGCCGACGAACGGCAGCGCGAGCAGCCGGGCGGCGACGTCGTCCCGGACCCGGCGCCGCTCGTCGAACACCCACACGACGGCACCGCTGCCGTTGCCCCGCACCCTGTCCTCGATCACTGCTGCTCCTGTCTGCACCGGCCCGCGGGCGGGCCGGTGACGTACCGGGCGGGCGTCGCCCGACCGGGCGGCCGCGGGCGGGGATGTCCCCGCCCCGGAAGTGCCCGGCGCCGGCCGTGAGACCGGACGGCGCCTGGGTGTCCCCCACCCGGTGGTTCGGCACCCTCTGCCGTCACCTTGATCGCCTGGACGCCAACCCGACACCGGCCGTCACCCCGGAGGGTGAGGCCGTGGGGTGGCCCCCTGGCACCCCCGGGAGCGGGCGAGGGGCCCACGGGCGGCTGAGGGGGCGCAGCGGCATGTCAGGACGCGGCGCACGGCGCACGTATCGCACACCTGCGGAGATTCCGCAGCCGGAAGCGGGGCAGCTGTGTTTGCGCACACTCGGTGCGGGGCACCGGCTGCGTCAGTGACCGGGCAGACCCCCCGGTGCACCCGAGCCGAGGAGGTCCCATGGCCGACATCCGTCGACTGCCCACACCCGTTGCCGAGGTGTGGGACTGGCAGCTGCACGGCGCCTGCCGGGGCGAGA
>JAOPWG010000465.1 GCA_025965775.1 Modestobacter sp.
GCGACCAGTGGCGGCTGGCCGAGATGCTCCGCCGGATGGCCGGGGCGACCGACGGCATCCGCGACGGCCTCACCGGCTTCCTGACCCCGCTCACGGGTGCGTACTACACCTGCCCGTCGGTCGACGCGCTCGCGCGGTTCGCGCCGGCCGAGGAGGACTGACCCGGGCCGTGGGCATGTCCGGCGGGGTGCACGGGGTAGGGGCGGAGCGGGGCTGAGCGACCGGCCCGCCCGCCTCCGACCGCAGGAGTGCTCCATGGCCAACCCCACGATCGCCGCCCAGCTGGTCTCGATGCTGCGCGACGCGGGCGTCGAGCGGATCTACGGGGTGGTCGGCGACAGCCTCAACCCGATCGTGGACGCCGTCGGGCACACCGCCGACATCGAGTGGGTGCACGTCAGCAACGAGGAAGGCGGCGCCTTCGCCGCGGCGGCCGAGGCGCAGGTCACCGACCGGCTCGCGGTCTGCGCCGGCAGCTGCGGCCCGGGCAACACGCACCTGCTGCAGGGACTCTACGACGCGCACCGCAGCGGCGCGCCGGTGCTGGCGATCGCCTCGCAGGTCCAGTCGCGGGAGATCGGGACGGCGTTCTTCCAGGAGACGCACCCGGAGCGCAGCTTCCAGGAGTGCAGTTACTGGTGCGAGCAGATCGGCTCGCCGACGCAGATGCCGCACACCCTGCGGGTGGCCATCCAGACGGCGATCGGCAAGCGGGGCGTGTCGGTCGTCGTCCTGCCCGGCGACGTGGCGGCGATGGAGTCCGGCGGTCCGACCGTGCCCAGCGCAATGGTCACCGCGCCGTCCCGGGTGTGCCCGCCGGCCGAGCAGGTGCAGGCGCTGGCCGACGCGATCAACGCCGCGGGCACCGTGACGCTGTTCTGCGGCGCGGGCTGCCGCGACGCGCACGACGAGGTGATGGAGCTGGCCGGGAGGGTGCTGGCCCCGGTCGGCCACGCCCTCGGCGGCAAGGAGTGGATCCAGTACGACAACCCCTACGACGTCGGCATGAACGGGTTGCTGGGCTACGGGGCCGCGCACAAGGCGACCCACGAGGCGGACCTCCTCGTGCTGCTGGGCACCGACTTCCCGTATGCGAACTTCCTGCCGCAGCGGAGGACCGCGCAGGTCGACGCCGACCCCGGGCACCTCGGCCGGCGCACGCCGCTGGAGGTCGCCGTGCACGGGGACGTCGGGGAGACGATCCGCGCACTGCTGCCCCTGCTGCGGCCCACGACCGACCGGCGCTTCCTCGACGCGATGCTCCGCGCCCACGCCGCGGCCCTGGAGAAGGTCGTCTCGGCCTACACACGGCGGGTGGAGAAGATGCGCCCCATCCACCCGGAGTACGTGGCCGCGCAACTGGACGAGCTGGCCGCCGAGGACGCCGTCTTCACCGTCGACACCGGCATGTGCAACGTCTGGGCGGCGCGGTACCTGACGCCCAACGGCCGCCGCCGGGTGATCGGATCGTTCCGGCACGGGTCGATGGCCAACGCGCTCCCCCACGCCGTGGGGGCACAGCTGGCCGCGCCGGGCCGGCAGGTCGTCTCGATGTCCGGGGACGGCGGGCTGGCCATGTTGCTCGGTGAGCTGATCACCGTCCGGTTGCACCGGCTGCCGGTGAAGATCGCGCTGTTCAACAACGCCTCGCTGGGCATGGTGAAGCTGGAGATGATGGTCGACGGCATCCCGGACTTCGAGACCGACCACGAGCCGACCGACTTCAGCGCCATCGCCACCGCCGTCGACATCCCGTCGCTGCGCGTGGAGGACCCCGCCGCGGTGCGGGACACCCTGGCCGACGGGCTGTCCCGCCCGGGTCCGGTGCTGATGGAGTTCGTCACCGACGCCAACGCGCTGTCGATCCCCCCGGCGATCACCGGTGAGCAGATCAAGGGCTTCGCCACGTCGGCCAGCAAGATGGTCCTCGGCGGCGGCGTGGGCAAGATGATCGACCTGGCGCGGGCCAACCTGCGCAACATCCCCCGCCCCTGAGGGCGCAGACCTCCGGCGGGGCTCAGGCGGCGGAGCTGCGGCGGGCCGCGGTGCCGTACCAGGTGGTCAGCAGGTGGCTGCGCACCGACGCCGGGAGGGCGCCCCAGCGGAGCAGCGCCGCCCGGGCGGGCAGCGCGCTCGCCGTCGCCAGTTCGGCGAGTTCCCGGACGCGTTCCGGGCGCGGGCTGAACGGGCCGCGTTCGGGCACCCCCGCCGCCAGGTGGCTGTCCAGGGCCGCCAGGATGTCGGCCTGGTGCGCGGGGTCGAACCAGAGGGGGCTCCTCGTCGAGCCCTGCGGGACGTCCTGACGGGTCACAGGCTCCTCATCGGCAGATTGCGACCGCGATGTGACCGGCGGCCATCCGATGGGTGGTACCGGCGGGCCTGTCGTTCCGCGGCCCGTCGTCCACCGCAGGGCCCGTCGTCCACAGTGCCCCGTTGAACCGCGGTTTTGTCATATTCGGTTCCTGCGCTGGACCCACTGAACGACCGGTTCCAGGGTCCGGGAGGGGTGCGATGTCGGAGTTGGCGTCGGTCCTGGATGCGCCGGCCGCGACACGGTGAACCGAGCCGTCGTCAGCCGGCCGCCGTCCACCGGCCGGCGACCACGGTGCCGTCCAGCTCGTCCGACCGCTCGACCCGGGCGGCGAACCCCGCCGCGCCCATGGCCGCCGCCGTCTGCGGCGCCTGGTGCTCGCTGGTCTCGATGAGCACCACCCCGCCCGGCCTGAGCCAGCGCGGCGCCGCAGCCGCCACCCGGCGCTGCACGTCGAGCCCGTCGGCACCGCCGTCGAGGGCGACGCGCGCCTCGTGGTCGCGGGCCTCCGGCGGCATGGTGGCGATCGCACCGGTCGGTACGTACGGGGCATTGGCCACCAGGACGTCGACCCGGCCGAGCAGCGACCGCGGGAGCGGCTCGTCCAGATCACCTTCCAGCACCTGGCCGACGGCGGGTGGGATGTTGCGCCTGGCGCAGCGCACCGCGGCGGGGTCGAGGTCAACCGCGTACAGCTCCACGTCCCTCAGGCGGGCCGCCAGTGCCGCCCCGACCGCACCCGTGCCGCAGCACAGGTCCACGACCACCGGCGCGGGCGGTGCCAGCGCGGCAGCCCGCTGGACGAGGAACTCGGTGCGGCGGCGGGGCACGAACACCCCGGGCTCGACGACGATCCGCAAGCCGCAGAATTCCGCCCAGCCGAGAACCTGCTCCAGCGGCAGCCCGGCGACCCGCCGGTCGACCAGCGCCGCGAGCTGCGCGGGCGTCCCCGCGGCGGCGGCCAGCAGCTCCGCCTCCTCTTCGGCGAACACGCACCCGGCCCCGCGCAGCCGCGCGACGAGGGCAAGGGACGGGAGCACGGCCGTCATGCTCCTCGCCGTCCCGGGGCCACCGACGCCGAGGTTCACGGCTGGCGGTAGACGGCATCCGGGACGTCGGTGACGAACATGTGCCCCGGCGCGTGGGTGATCGCGAACGGCGGGCGGGAGGCCATCAGGGCCGCCTGCGGGGTGACCCCGCAGGCCCAGAAGACCGGGATGTCCCCCTCGGCGAACTCGACCGGGTCACCGAAGTCCGGTCGGGACAGGTCCCCGATGCCCAGCGCGGACGGCGAGCCGACATGCACCGGCGCCCCGTGGACCTGCGGCATCCGGCCGGTCACCTGCACCGCCGTCGCCACCAGCTCCCCGGGGACCGGCCGCATCGACACGACCAGCGGCCCGGACAGCCGCCCGGCCGGCCGGCACTGCCGGTTCGTCCGGTACATCGAGACGTTGCGCACCTGCTCGATGTTGCGCACCGGGACGCCGGCGTCCAGCAACGCGGTCTCGAAGCTGAAGCTGCACCCGATCAGGAAGGCGACCAGGTCGTCGGTCCACAGGTCCGAGACGTCGGTCGGCTCGTCACTGAGCTCCCCGTCCCGCCAGACCCGGTACCGGGGCAGGTCGGTGCGCAGGTCGGCGTCCGGCGCGAGCACGGTGCGGGTCGAGCCGACGTCGGTGACATCCAGCAGCGGGACCGGCTGCGGGTTGCGCTGACCGAACAGCAGCATGTCCCACGCCCAGTCCCGGGGCAGCACCACCAGGTTGGCCTGGGTGAAGCCGGGGGCCCAGCCCGACGAGGGCACGACCAGCCCGGCCCGGTACTGCGCACGGGCGCCGGCAGGGTCGGCGGCGGGGACGACGGCGGTGGCGGTCACGGGTTCCTCCCGGAACGTTCGCGGAAGGCCCCCACGAGCTGGGTCTCGGAGTCGTGCAGGTAGACCTCGAGCTCCTTGGCCGCCCGGTCGGTCTCGCCGGCGACGAGCAGGTCGAGCAGCCCGCGGTTGCGGCTGACGTAGGGCTCGTGCAGCCGCTGCGGAGCGGCCACGGTGTGGAAGGCCAGCCGGAGCTCGGCGAGCAGCCGCGCCGCGGTCTCGTCGATCCGTCGGCTGCCGGCGAGGGCGACCAGGTGCTGGTGGAAGCGCATGTTCGCGGTGCCGGCGGCGTCCCAGTCGTCGCGGCGGGCGGCGTCCTCACCGGCGGCGACGTCGTCGTGCAACGGCCGCAGCCGCACCGGGTCGAGCCGCTCGAGCCGCCGGACGACGTCGCACTCGATCGTCCGCCGCAGCCGGTAGAGGTCGACCAGGTCGTCCTCGTCGAGCTCGGGCACGAAGACCCCGCGGTGCAGCAGGTGCACGAGCAACCCCTCGTGGGTCAGCAACCGGAACGCCTCGCGCAGGGTGTTCCGCGAGACGTGCAGCACCTCGACCAACTGCTCCTCCGACAGCCGGGTGCCCGGGGGCAGGTCGCCCTCGATCACCCGGTGGCGCAGCAGCTCGGCGACCCGCTCCGCCGTGCTGGAGCGGTCGAAGGTGCGCACCTCCTGCGCCACGGCGCGCAGCCAGTCGGCGCCCTGCCGCGGCTCGGGAGGCGGTGCCATGCCGCCATCCTGCCCCGACCGCGTGTGTCGGGGCGGTTGATCGTGCGCAGGTTCCCTTGGGGGATCGTTGAACGACTGCCTAGGTTCGTGGACACGGAGCCATCCCTGACACGGCGCCCACCGACGGGACGCACCGACACCGACCGGGAGCAGCCTTGACCGCATCGCAGGGACCGTCGGAGACACCACGCGTCGACGTGAAGCGCACGACCGCCGTCGCCGGCGCCATGTTCCTGATGGCGATGTCCGCCGCCGGTCCGGGGTTCATCACCCAGACCGCCACCTTCACCAACACCTACGGGGCCTCGTTCGCCGCGGCGAT
>JAOPWG010000505.1 GCA_025965775.1 Modestobacter sp.
TCCAGCAGATGGTCCCGCGGGACCATGCACGAGCTGGACATCGGCAGGCTGCGGGCGTTCTCGATGACCGTCGTCAGCTCGTCGACGGTCTCGTAGAGCCGGTAGACGACCTCCGTCATGCCCCTCCCCCTCCGTTGTCCGGGCGGGCCGCCACCAGCCGGTCGTTGACCGCCTTGGGCACCAGCGAGGAGACGTCACCACCGAACTTCGCGATCTGCTTCACCAGGCTGGAGGACAGGTGGCCGACCTGCGGCGCGGTCGGCATGAAGAGCGTCTCCACACCGGCGAGCTCGCGGTTCATCTGGGCCATCTGCAGCTCGTACTCGAAGTCGCCGACCGCGCGCAGGCCCTTGACGATCACCGGCACCTCGTTGGCCCGGCAGTAGTCGACCAGCAGGCCCTCGAAGCTGTCGACGGTGACGTTGGGCAGGTCGACCACGGCCTCACGCAGCAACGCCATGCGGTCCTCGACCCCGAAGAGACCTGCCTTGCCGGGGTTGACCAGGACCGCGACGACCAGTTCGTCGTACAGCGCCGCGGCACGGGTGATGACGTCGACATGCCCGTTGGTGACCGGGTCGAACGAACCGGGACACACCGCTCGCCTCACGGTGCCCGACCGTACCGGAGCACGGCCTCCCCATAGCGGCGATCGCGGACCCCGGTCAGGGGTGTCGGCCACTCCCACGGGTCCTCCCGGCTGGAACGCTCCACCACTACGACCGCCTCGGGGGCGAACCAGCCGCCGTCGGACAGGGCCTGCAGCACGCTCAGCACCTGCGGGACCCCGACGGCGTACGGCGGGTCGGCGAGCACCAGGTCGAAGGCCCCGAGGGCGGCACCGGCCACCACGGAGGACACCGAGCCGGCCATCACCCGGGCGCCGGGCAGCCCCAGGTTCGCCACGTTGGCGCGCAGCACCGGCAGCACCCTGGGCCCGTTCTCGACCAGCACCACCTCGGCCGCGCCCCGGGACAGCGCCTCCAGCCCGAGGGCGCCGGAGCCCGCGTAGAGGTCCAGCACCCGGGCACCGTCGAGGTCCAGCAGGGAGCCCAGGGAGTTGAACAACCCCTCGCGGGCCCGGTCACCGGTGGGGCGTACGCCGGAGGAGGGCACCGCCAGCCGCCGCCCGCGGGCCTGCCCCGAGATGACCCTGGTCACGGCAGCTCCCCGCTCACGCCTTCTCCAGCCAGTCGGCGCGCTCGTCCATCGCCAGCGCGGCCACGGCGGCGGCCAGCTCCGGATGGTCGGCCAGCCCCCGGTCGCTGTCCACCAGTGCGGCCGCCTCGGCGCGCGCCTCGCTGATCAGCGCTTCGTCGTCCAGCAGCGACAGCAGTCGCACGCCCGAACGGCGGCCGGACTGGGCGGCCCCGAGTACGTCGCCCTCCCGGCGGGTCTCCAGGTCCAGGCGGGCCAGCTGGAAACCGTCGGTGGTGGCGGCCACCGCGGCCAGCCGCTGCCCGGTCGCCGAGGAGCTGGGCGCCTCACTGACCAGCAGGCACAGACCGGCATGCGCACCGCGGGCCACCCGGCCGCGCAGCTGGTGCAACTGGCTGACCCCGAAGCGGTCGGCGTCCATCACGACCATCACGGTCGCGTTCGGTACGTCGACGCCGACCTCGACCACGGTGGTGGCCACCAGGACGTCGACCTCCGCGGCGGCGAAGGCCCGCATCCTGGCCTCCTTCTCGTCGGCGGGCATCCGGCCGTGCAGCACCTCGACGCGCAGCGCGGACAGCGGCCCGGCGCGCAGCGCCTCGGCCACGTCGAGCACCGCCAGCGGCGGTCGCCGGTCGCCGGCGCCCTTCTCGTCCGGTGGGGCGCCGTCGGCGTCCTCGGGACCGTCGTCGCCGGAACCCGCCTCCTCGCCGATCCGCGGGCAGACGACGTAGGCCTGCCGACCGGCGGCCACCTCCTCCCGGACCCGCGCCCACGCCCGGTCCAGCCACGCCGGCTTCTCCCCCGCCGGGACCACCGAGCAGGACACCCCGCCGCGGCCGGCGGGCAGCTGCCGCAGCGTGGAGTTCTCCAGGTCCCCGGAGACGGTCATAGCCACGGTGCGCGGGATCGGCGTGGCGGTCATCACCAGCACGTGCGGCGGCCGGGTGCCCTTGGCCCGCAGCGCGTCCCGCTGCTCCACGCCGAAGCGGTGCTGCTCGTCCACGACGACCAGACCGAGGTCGGCGAACTCCACGCCCTCCTGCAGCAGCGCGTGCGTGCCGATCACGATCCCGGCGCTGCCTTCGGCGACCGCGGCCCGGGCGGTGCGGCGGGCAACGGCCTTCTGCGAGCCGGTGAGCAGGGTGACCCGGGTGCCGCCCGGGTCACCGTCGATCTCCCCGGCGCGCCCGAGCGGGCCGAGCATCGCGGTGAGGCTGCGGGCGTGCTGGGCGGCGAGCACCTCGGTGGGTGCCAGCAGCGCGGCCTGACCGCCGGCGTCGACCACCTGGGCCATGGCCCGCAGCGCGACGACCGTCTTGCCCGAGCCGACCTCGCCCTGCAGCAGCCGGTTCATCGGCTGCTCACCGCCCAGCTCGACCGCCAGCTCCTCGCCCACCTCCCGCTGCCCCTCGGTGAGGGTGAACGGCAGCCGGGCGTCCACGGCGTCGAGCAGGCCACCGCTGCGGCGCGGCCGGGCGATCCCGGGCTCCAGCGCGGCGGCCCGGCGGCGGGCGGCCAGGGTGACCTGCAGGACCAGCGCCTCGTCCCACTTGAGCCGCTCGTCGGCGCGCTCGACGTCCTCCATCGTCTCGGGGCGGTGCTTGTCGACCAGCGCCCGCGCCAGCGTGATCAGGCCGTGCCGGCGGCGGACGGCCTCGGGGATCGGGTCGTCGAGCGCGCCCTCCAGCGCATGGGGGTCGTCCAGCAGCAGCTTCACCGACTTCTGGATCACCCAGCTGGAGACGTCCTTGCTGGCCGGGTAGATCGGCACGAGGGCGCGGGCCCAGTCGTCGTCGTCCCCGGTGATCACGTGGCAGTCGGGGTGGGTGAACTGCAGGTCGCCCTGCCACTTCCCGACCGTCCCGGCGAACAGGCCCCACTCCCCCACCTCGAGGTGGGGGTGCTTGTTGTTGAAGAAGACCAGCCGCATGCTGCCGGCTCCGTCACCGACGGTGACCTCGGTGAGGGACCCGCGGCGCTGGCGCATCGGCCGGGTGCTGACCCGCTTGACCTGGGCCAGCACGGTGACCCGGTCGCCGACCTCCAGATCGTCCAGCCGGGTCATCTCCCCACGCCTGGCGTAGCGGCGCGGGTAGTGGCGCAGCAGGTCGCGCACGGTGTGCAGGGTCAGCTGGTCGGCCATGACCTTCGCCGTCTTGGGCCCCAGGACCTTGACCAGTGCGGTGTCCATCGAGATCACCGGCTCACCGACCTCCTCGCTGTCACTCCACCCCGATCAGCAGAGGCACCGCCCCCGGGCCGCCGGCGTAGCGGACCACCTCGACGGTCGGGTGCACGGCGGCCAGGTGCGCGCAGACCGCGTCGCCCAGAGCGGCAGCGGCGTCGTCGTCCCCCACCACCAGTGTGGCCAGCTCCCCGCCGGCCGACAGCATCCGGTCCAGCAGCTCACGGCCGACCGCGGCCGGGTCGTCGCCCAGGACGACGACGTCGCCCTCCGCGGAGCCGAGCACGTCGCCGGCACGGCACCGGCCGGCGGAGGTGAGCGCCTCCCCCTCGGCGACGGTGACCTCGGCCCAGCGAGTGGCGGCGGCGGCCTCGGCCATCGCCACCACGTCGTCTCCGAAACGACGGCCGGGGTCGGCGACGGCGAGGGCCGCGAGCCCCTGGACCGACGAGCGGGTGGGCACGACGACGGCGTCGCGCCCCTCCTCGCGGGCCCGCTCGACCGCACGGGTGGCCACCGCGGTGAGGTCGGGGTGGTTGGGCAGCACGACGATCTGCTCGGCGCCGGTGCCCAGCACCGCAGCCAGCACGGCCTCCTCGTCGACGTCGCCCACCGCGGCGCTCACCACTGTCACGCCCTCACCGCCGAAGAGGTCGGCCAGCCCCGCGGAGCCGGCCACCGCGACCACCGCACGGACCCCGGCGGCCGGGGCGGGCGGGCGCACCGGGGCCAGCGGCGTCACCGAGATGCGGTACGGCCGGCCTGCCTCGATCCCGGCCTCGATCGCGGCACCGACGTCGTGAACGTGCACGTGCACGTTCCACTCGCGACCGGCCGGGGTGTCGACGCCGACCACGACCAGGCAGTCACCCAGGTCGGCCAGCCGGGTGCGCAGCCGGGCCACGGCGTCCTCGCCGGAGCCGGCGAGCAGGAACTGCACCTCACTGCCCGGGCCGTCGGGCGGCTGGTGCACCGCGGGGGGCGCAGGCCGCTGACCCGGGCGCGCCGGCATGGCCGCCAGGGGTACCCGGGTCGGCTCCACACCGGTCACGGTGGCCACGAGGGCGTCGAGCACGACGCACCACCCCGCGCCACCGGCGTCCACGACCCCGGCGTCGCGCAGCACGGCCAGCTGTCCGGGGGTGGCCAGCAGTGCGGTGCGCGCACCGTCGGCTGCGGCCTCGACGACGTCGGCCAGCGTCGCGCGCCCGGCGTCCACCGCGGCGGTGGCGGCCTCCGCACCGGCCCGGGCGACGGTCAGGAAGGTCCCCTCCTCGGGCTCGGCGACGGCGGC
>JAOPWG010000328.1 GCA_025965775.1 Modestobacter sp.
TCGGCTGCGGGTTCACCGCGCAGATCGGCGCGATGCGGATCAACGAGGAGATCGACGCCCTGGAGGTCATGGGCATCCCCTCGCTGCCGTTCCTGGTGACCACCCGGATCATCGCCGGCTTCATCGCGGTCATCCCGCTGTACGTCATCGGGCTGCTCACCAGCTACTTCGCGACCCGGACGATCAGCACGACCGTGTACGGGCAGTCGGCGGGCACCTACGACCACTACTTCAACCTGTTCCTGCCCCCGCAGGACGTGCTGTGGTCCTTCGTCAAGGTGCTCGTCTTCGCCGTGGTGATCATCCTGACCCACTGCTACTACGGCTACCGGGCCGCCGGGGGCCCGGCCGGCGTCGGCCTGGCCGTCGGCCGCGCGGTGCGCTTCTCCATCGTGGCGGTCAACGTCATCGACCTGTTCCTGTCGCTGGCCATCTGGGGCTCGACGACGACCGTGCGGATCGCCGGATGAGTCGAGCCATGAGCGGCGCCGTGGTCCGTCGCCGGGTGCAGGGGCTGGCGTTCCTCGTCGTCCTGGCGTTGCTGCTGGGGCTGTCGGTGGCGACCTACCGGAAGGCCTTCAGCGGGGCCGCGACGGTGATGCTGGAGACCGACACCATCGGCAACCAGCTGCAGGAGGCCAGCGACGTCAAGGTCCGCGGCGTGCTGGTGGGGGAGGTCCGCCGCGTCTCGGCCAGCGGGGCCGGGGCGACGATCGAGCTGGCCATCGCCCCGGAGCACCTGGCCGAGATCCCGGCCGACGTGACCGCACGGCTGCTGCCCAAGACCCTGTTCGGCGAGCGCTTCGTGTCCCTGGTCCCGCCGGCCGACCCGGGGAGGGCGCGGTTGGCCGACGGCGACGTCATCACCCAGGACCGCAGCGAGAACGCCATCGAGCTGCAGCGGGTGGTCGACCACCTGCTGCCGCTGCTGCAGGCGGTCGCCCCCCAGGACCTCAGCTACACCCTCGGGGCGGTGGCCGACGCGCTGCGCGGCCGCGGGAACCGGCTGGGGCAGAACCTGGCCGACGTCGGCGCCTATGTGGGGCAGGTGAACACGGTGCTGCCCCAGCTGCAGGCCGACATCTCGCGCATCGCCGACGTGGCCGACGCCTACCACTCGGCAACCGGCGACCTGCTCGGGGTGCTCGACGACCTGTCGGTCACCAGCAGGACCCTGGTCGACCAGTCCGAGCAGCTGCGCCGGACGTTCACCGTCGTCGACTCCTCCGCGGGCACGGTCGCGGACTTCCTGACCAAGAACGAGTCGAACCTGATCTCGCTGGCAGCCACGTCCCGGCCGGTGCTGGGCCTGTTCGCCCGGTACTCGCCGGAGTACCCCTGCCTGCTCCACGGGCTCACCCGGTTCAACCCGCTGATCACCGAGGCCTTCGGGGGCGACGGCGACCCGGCGCTGAACCTGAACATCACCGTCACCCTGCCGCCGCGCAACCCCTACGTGCCCGGTGACCAGCCCGCCTATGTGGACACCTCGGGTCCCGACTGTGCGGCGCTGGGGAACATCGACGGGGTGATCGCCGCGGCTGCCAACGGCAGCTACTACTGCCCGCCGCCACCGGCCGACGGCGTCCACTCCCCGGACGACCCGGTCAACGGCAACCCGTCGTGCCTGGGCGGCCGGGGTGCCAACGACATCCCGGCGCAGAGCACCGGCGGGGGCTCGCTGGGGAACTCGCTGGGCAGCTCGCTGCCCTCGGGGCTGACCGACGGCGGCAGCTCTGGTGGGCTGGCCGGGTCCAGCGCGGAACTGGACTTCGTGCGCAGCATCCTGGGCTACCAGACCGGAACCGACCCGGGCGCTGTCTCGGACCTTGCGGCGTCCACCATGGCGCCGCTGCTGCGGGGGACCCAGGTGAGTGTCCGATGAGAGGACTCGCCGCTCCGATCACGAAGCTGGTGGTCTTCGCGCTGGTCACCATCCTGGCCAGCTACGTGCTGATCGCCACGATCACCAACGCCGGCTACGGCGCCCAGACCGCCTACCGCGCGCAGTTCACCGACGTCGCGGGCCTGGTGACCGGCGACGAGGTGCGTATCGCCGGGGTCCGCGTCGGCCAGGTGACCAGCATCGAGGTGGCCCGGTCCGCCGGGACCACCATCGCCGAGGTCGGTCTGGACGTCTCCTCCGACGTCCGGCTGCCCGCCGGCGTCCAGGCGCTCATCCGCTACCGCAACCTGGTCGGCCAGCGCTACATCGCGCTCACCGAGGGTGACGGCTCCGCCGGGCGGTCGCTCGCCGCCGACGGCATGATCCCGCTGGCCCGCACCAAGCCCGCGCTGGACCTGACCACGCTGTTCGGCGGCTTCCAGCCGCTGTTCCAGGCGCTCTCCCCGGATGACGTGAACCGGCTGTCCTACGAGATCATCCAGGTCTTCCAGGGCGAGGGGGGCACGGTGCAGAGCCTGCTGGGCCACGTCGCCTCCCTGACCTCCTCGCTGGCGGACAAGGACGCCGTCATCGGCAGCGTGATCGACAACCTGAACAGCGTGGTGGGCACGGTCGCCGCGCGGGACCAGCAGCTGTCGGACCTGGTCGTCTCGCTGCAGCAGTTCGTCAGCGGGCTGTCGGCCGATCGGAACGCCATCTTCGACTCGCTGCAGACGATCGACGGGTTGGCCGGGGCGACCACCGACCTGCTCAGCCAGGCCCGCGCGCCGCTGGCCGCCGACATCAAGTCCCTCGGCGACCTGTCGGGCAACCTGGCCGACACCGGTGATGTGCTGCAGTCCTTCCTGCAGCGGGCGCCCACGAAGATCGACCTGCTCACCCGGACGGCGATCAACGGCAGCTGGTTCAACTTCTACCTCTGTTCGGCCTCCGGGGTGGTCACCCTCCCGGCGACGGGCACCTCCGGCGGCGCCCCGATCGGCCTGCAGGTCCCCTCCGGTGGCGCCGCCAACGGAAGCGCGGGGTGCAGGTGATGGCCCCGTCCAAGCCGTTCCGCGACCGGAACCCGGCGGTCATCGGTGCGATCAGCCTGGCGGTGATCGCGCTGCTGGTGCTGCTGGCGTTCAACGCCTCCTCCCTGCCGCTGATCGGCGGCGGGACGGTCTACCGCGCGCAGTTCAGCGAGGCGGCCGGGCTCAAGACCGACGACCCGGTCCGCATCGCGGGGGTCAAGGTCGGCAAGGTCGAGGGCCTCCAGCTCGAGGACGGCGCGGTCACCGTCGAGTTCCGGGTCCGCGACGCCTTCGTGGGCGACCGCAGCGAGGCGGCGATCAAGATCGAGACGGTGCTGGGCGCGAAGTATCTGGCGCTGGTGCCCCGCGGGGAGTCGGCGCTGGACCCCGGTGACCGGATCCCGGTCGACCGGACGGCCTCGCCCTACGACGTGGTGGAGGCCTTCTCCGGCCTGGCCACCACGGTGGACACGATCGACACCGGGCAGCTGGCCCGGTCCTTCGCGGTGCTGTCGGACACCCTCAGCGGCACCCCCGACGAGGTGCGCACCTCGCTGGACGGGCTGTCCCGCCTGTCGCAGACGATCGCCTCCCGCGACGCCCAGCTCAAACAGCTGCTCACCGCGACCCGTGACGTCACCCAGGTGCTCGCCGACCGCAACGGCGAGTTCACCAAGCTGATCGTGGACTCCAACACGCTGCTCACCGCGGTCCAGCAGCGCCGGGCGCTGATCGACTCGATCCTGACCAGCACCCAGAAACTGTCGACCCAGCTGAGCGGCCTGGTGCAGGACAACACCGCGGCGCTGACCCCGGCGCTGGCCCAGCTGTCCACGGTCACCGACATCCTGGAGCGCAACCGGCAGGCGCTCGGCTCCACGGTGGAGAAGCTCGCGCCGTTCGTGCGGGTCTTCACCAACACCCTGGGCAACGGCCGCTGGTTCGACTCCTTCGTCGACAACCTGATCCCCGGCGTCGTCGGGGCCGCCCTGTGCGGTGGCTCCCCGGCGGTCGGTGGCCCGCAGACCTGCTCCCCGGGAGGTGGCCGATGACGGGCCGATTGCAGCGCGGTGTGGCGCTGGTGGCGGCGCTCGTCCTGATCGGTGCGGTGGGCTGGACCGTGCTGCGCCCGGCTGGCCAGATGCGGGTGACCGCCTGGTTCGACGCCGCCGTCGGGCTCTACTCCGGCTCCGACGTGCGCGTGCTGGGCATCCCGGTCGGCACCGTCACCGACGTGGTGCCGATGGGCGACCGGGTCAAGGTCAGCATGCTGGTCGACGACCACTACGACATCCCCGCGGACGCGAAGGCCGTCGTCCTGGCGCCGTCGCTGGTCAGTGACCGCTACGTGCAGTTCGCCCCCGTCTACAGCGGCGGGGCGACCATGCGGGACGGCGCCGAGGTCCCTCTGGAGCGCACGGCGACGCCGGTCGAGCTCGACGCCGTCTACGGCGCGCTGGACGACCTGTCGGTCGCGCTGGGCCCGACCGGGGCCAACGCCGACGGCGCGCTGCAGGACCTGCTCCACACCGGGGCGGCCAACCTCGACGGCAACGGCGCGGCGCTGAACCAGACGCTCACCGGCTTCTCCCAGGCGGTCCGCACGCTCGCCGAGGGACGGGACAACCTGTTCTCCTCGGTGGACAACCTCCAGGTGTTCACCAGCGCGCTGGCCTCCGTGGACTCCCAGGTGGCCCAGTTCAACGACAACATGGCGGCGGTGGCCGCGCAGCTGGCCGGCGAGCGCGACGACCTGGCCAAGGCGATCGCGCTGCTGTCCCAGGCACTGGGACAGGTGTCCACCTTCGTGCAGCAGAACGCCGCCCTCCTCACCACCAACGTCAACCGGCTGGCCGACGTGACCCTCACCCTGGTGCAGCAGCGCAGCGCGCTGGCCCAGGTGCTCGACGTCGCCCCGGCGGCGCTGGGCAACGTGGCGCACGCCTACAACCCGACCTACGGAACGCTGGACACCCGGGACAACTCGGTGGGCTCCACCAACCCGGAGGTCGTGGTCTGCCAGCTGCTCGGCGCCTCCGGGCGGCTGCAGCTGGCCGGGGTGGACCTGAACAATGTGGCCGCGGTGCTCGCGCTGCCGCCGACCGAGCAGATCTGCAGCCGGGTGCTGTCCGGGGACGCCAACGCCGATGGCTCGCTCGACGACGGCAACGGCAACGGGACGCCGGACCTGCAGGAGCTGCTGACGTCCATCTTCTCGCCGTCGGCCGGCGGGGCGGGCGGCGCTGGTCTCGTGGGCCTGCCCGGGATCGGCGGGGTGGGCCAGTGACCGGCGACCACGCCCGCCCGCGCGGCCGCGGGCACCGGCGGGCCGGTGCCCTGCTGGGCGCGGCGCTGCTGCTGTCCGGCTGCGGCTTCCGCGGCGCCTACTCCTTCGACCTACCCGGCGGCGCGGACGTGGGCAACGCGCCCTACACCGTGCAGATCCAGTTCGCCGACGTGCTGGACCTGGTCCCGCAGTCGGGGGTGCGGGTGGCCGACGTGCCGGTGGGCCGGGTGCAGGACATCACGCTGTCCGGCGACTGGACCGCGACGGTGACCGTCGAGGTGAACGGGGACGTCGACCTGCCGGCCAACGCGGTGGCGATGATCCAGCAGTCCTCGCTGCTGGGGGAGAAGTACGTCGAGCTGGCCGCGCCGGGCAGCGAGGCGCCCACCGGGAAGCTCGGCGACGGCTCGCTGATCACGCTGGACCGCACCAACCGCAACGTCGAGGTCGAGGAGTTGCTCGGCGCGATGTCGCTGGTGCTCAACGGCGGCGGCCTGGCCCAGCTGCAGACCATCAACTCCGAGCTCGGGCAGGCGCTGCAGGGCCGTGAGGACGCCGTCCGGAACACGCTCACCCAGCTGGACACCTTCATCGGTGGCCTGGACCGGCAGAAGGCGGAGATCAACCGGGCGCTGGACAGCGTCAACGCCCTCGCCACGACACTGCGGGCGGGCACCGACACCATCACCACCGCGCTGGACACCATCGGGCCGGGCCTGGACGTCGTCAACCAGCAGCGGGACCTGCTCGTCGGGATGCTGCAGAGCCTGGCCAGGCTCGGCGACGTCGGCACCCGGGTGATCGACCAGTCCGGCGCGGACACGGTGGCCAACCTGCAGTCGCTGCAGCCGATCCTGTCCCAGCTGGCCGCCGCCGGTCCTGATCTGGCCGGCGCGCTGGACCTGATGCTGACCTTCCCGTTCCCGGCCAGCTCGCTGAGCGCGCTGCAGTACCGCCCGGACCTGCGCACCGGGGGGTACGGCCTGTTCACGAACATGACCGCGGACCTGAACCTGGACCTGACCGAGCTGCTCTGCCGCTACGCCATCGTCCCCACCACCGGCGCCCTCGCGGTGCTCGACCCCGTCGACGTGGCCAACGGTGCCTGCGGGACCGTCCAGGCCACCGGCTCCGGAGGAGGCGGCGGCTCGAACGCCACCGGCTCCACCGGGCAGTCGACGACGACCCAGACGTTCAGCCTGCCCACGCTGCCGGACCTCACCGGCGTCGTGCCCGACCTGTCCCGGGAGACCAGTGGCGTGCTCGGCCTGCCCGGCATCCCCGGCCTGACGACGGGGGCGACCCAGTGATCACCCGCACCACCCGGCTCCAGCTGCTCGCCTTCGCGGTGGTCGCCCTGCTGGGCCTGTCCTTCGTCAGCTTCCGGTACGTCGGCCTGGACCGGCTGCTCTTCGGCGACGGCTACGAGGTGGCCGCCGAGTTCAGCGACTCCGGCGGCATCTTCGTCAACGCAGAGGTCACCTACCGAGGTGTCGCCGTCGGCCGGGTGTCGGACATGCAGCTGACCGGCGACGGGGTGCGCGTCGTCCTCAACGTCGACCCCGGCGCCCCGGAGATCCCCGCCGACGCACGGGCCGTGGTGGCCAACCGCAGCGCGGTGGGGGAGCAGTACGTCGACCTGCGCCCGGACCAGGACGAGGGCCCCTACCTCGCCGACGGGTCGGTGATCCCGCAGGACCGCACCGCCATCCCCATTCCGGTGGAGCAGTTGCTGCTCGACCTCGACGAGCTGGTTGGCTCCATCGACCCCGATGACCTGCGGGTCGTGGTCGAGGAACTGGGCACCGCCTTCGACGGGGCCGGTGACGACCTGGGG
>JAOPWG010000335.1 GCA_025965775.1 Modestobacter sp.
GGCGAGCACGTCAACAGCACCGAGGACCGCGCCGTCCTGCACACCGCGCTGCGCGACCCCCGCACCAGTGGGGTCCTCGTCGACGGGCAGGACGTCGCCGCCGACGTGCACGAGGTGCTCGACCGGATGGCCACTTTCGCCGACCGGGTGCGCAGCGGGGCGTGGACCGGGCACACCGGCGAGCGGATCCGCGCCGTCGTCAACATCGGCATCGGCGGCTCCGACCTCGGCCCGGCGATGGCCTACCTGGCCCTGCGCGACTACTCCGACCGGTCACTGACCTTCCGGTTCGTCTCCAACATCGACCCGACCGACCTGGTCGAGGCCATCCGCGACCTCGACCCGGCCACCACCCTGTTCATCGTCGCCTCCAAGACCTTCACCACCCAGGAGACGCTCACCAACGCGAAGGAAGCGCGCCGCTGGCTGCTCGAGGGCCTGGGCGGCGACGAGTCGGCGGTCGCCAAGCACTTCGTCGCGGTCTCCACGAACGCCGAGAAGGTCGCCGCCTTCGGCATCGACACCGCCAACATGTTCGGCTTCTGGGACTGGGTGGGCGGGCGGTACTCCTACACCTCGGCCATCGGCCTGTCGCTGATGGTGGCGGTCGGTCCTGACCACTTCCGGGAGATGCTCGACGGCTTCCACACGGTGGACGAGCATTTCCGCACCGCGCCCTACGAGCAGAACCTGCCGGCCCTGCTCGGCCTGATCAGCCTCTGGTACATCGACTTCTTCGGCACCCAGACCCAGGCCGTGCTGCCCTACTCCCAGTACCTGGCCCGCTTCCCCGCCTATCTGCAGCAGCTGTGCATGGAGTCCAACGGCAAATCCGTCCGGCTGGACGGGTCGCCGGTCGACGTCCCCACCGGGGAGATCGTCTGGGGCGAGCCCGGCACGAACGGCCAGCACGCCTTCTACCAACTGCTGCACCAGGGCACGGTGCTCGTGCCGGCGGACTTCCTGGCCTTCGCCCAGCCCCACCACGACCTCGACGACATGCACGACCTGTTCCTGGCCAACTTCCTGGCCCAGCCGCGGGCGCTGGCCTTCGGCCGGACCGCCGAGGAGGTCGCCGCCGACGGCACCCCACCGGCCGTCGTCCCGCACAAGGTCATGCCGGGCAACCGCCCCTCCAACGCGATCGTCGCCCCGAAGCTCACCCCCCGGGTTCTCGGGCAGCTGGTCGCCGCCTACGAGCACCGGGTGTTCACCCAGGGTGTCGTCTGGGGGATCAACTCCTTCGACCAGTGGGGTGTCGAGCTGGGCAAGGTGATGGCCGCCCAGCTCGCGCCGAAGCTGCTGAGCGAACAGCCGCCGGTCTACGACTCCGACTCATCGACCAACGCCCTGGTCCGGCTGCTGCGTGAGGGGCGCGGCCGTCCTGTCTGAGCCGCGGCGGAGCACCGGGGTGGCCTCATGCACCCGGGCGACGGTCTCTGGGATCGTCACCGGGTGCCATCCCCCTGTCCGCTGCGGCTGACCCCACCGGCCGCCCGTCCCGCCTGCACCCCGGGGTGGTGCTACCGGTGAGGACGCGAGCCCGGGCGTGGGTGAGCCGGCTGGTCGCGCGGCGGATCCAGCGGCGGGGCATCGACCTGTCCCAGCTGTCGTTCATCCCCGCCCCGACGAAGGTGCCCCTGCAGCGGGCCGGGGTGGACCCCGTCCCGCGGATCGCCGAGCTGCGGGCGGCCGGACCGCTGTCCCGGCTGCCTCTGCCCTTCGACTTCGCCGTGCACCTGGTGACCGGCTACGCCGAGGCCCGCGCCGTGCTGGCCGACCGGGACAGCTACAGCAACGACATCCGGCACCTGCTGGGTGGAATCGGCCCGACCGGCGGCGACGACATCGGCGGTCTCGGCTTCACCGACCCGCCGCTGCACACCCGGCTGCGCAAGATCGTGACCCCGGAGTTCACGATGCGCCGGCTGGCCCGGCTGGAGCCGCTGATCGAGGAGATCGTGGCCCGGCAGCTCGATGCGCTGGCCGCCGCCGGAACACCGGCGGACCTGGCCCGGGAGGTGTCCTTCCCCGTCCCGTTCCTGACCATCTGCGACCTGCTCGGCCTGGACCTCCTGGACCGCGACGCCTTCGCCACCCTGGGCAGCCAGCGCTTCGACGCCACCGGTGGGGCGGCGAGTGCATTCGGGGCGGTGTCGGTGCAGCGCGCGTTCCTGCTGGAGGCCGTGGCCCGCCAGCGCAAGGAGCCCGGACCGGGCCTGATCGGGCAGATCCTCCGCGAGGAGGGCGAGACCATCACCGACCTCGAACTCGCCGGGCTCGCCGACGGCGTCTTCACCGGCGGCTACGAGACCACCGCCGGGATGATCTCGCTGAGCACACTGGTGCTGCTGCGTGATCCGGCGTACGCGGCGGTCCTGCGCGAGGGCTCCCGCACCGAGGTCGACCGCGTCGTGGAGGAGCTGCTGCGCTACCTCTCGGTGGTCCAGGTGGCCTTCCCGCGGTTCGCCAAGTACGACATGGAGCTGTTCGGCCACCCGCTGCGGGCCGGCGACGTGGTCATCGCCTCGCTCAGCGGCGCCAACCGCGACCCCGCCTGGGCCGGTGCGGAGGACCCGGAGATGTTCGACCCGGCACGGGTGCCGGCCAGCGGGCACCTGGCCTTCGGCCACGGCATCCACCGCTGCATCGGCGCCGAACTGGCCCGGATGGAACTGCGGATCGTGCTGCCGGCACTGTTCCGGCGCTTCCCCGGCCTCGCCCTCGCCGTCCCGCAGGCGGAGCTGGGCTTCCGGCAGCTGTCCTTCGTCTACGGCGTGGACGAGCTCCCGGTCACCTTCTGAGCCGTGCGGCGCACCGGCCGCCGGTCAGCCGCGGCGGTCGGCCAGGTCACGCCGATCGAGGAGCACGGGGAAGCGCTCCCGCGTGGCGGCCACCATCCCGGGGTCGACGTCGGCCAGCACGATCGTCTCGGTCCCCGCGGCGGTGGCCAGCAGCTCCCCCATCGGGTCGACGATCCGGCTGTCGCCGACGTGGTCGCTCCCGTCACCGGCCACCCCGACCCGGTTGCACCCGACGACGTAGGCCTGGTTCTCGACGGCCCGCGCCTGCAGCAGGGTCTGCCAGTGCTGCCGGCGAGGGCTGGGCCAGTTGGCCGGCACCAGGTAGACGTCGGTGTCCGGCGCGGCCCGCCAGAAGACGTCGCCGAAGCGCAGGTCGTAGCAGATGAAGGGGGTGATCCTCAGGCCGCCGACCTCGACGGTCAGCGGCCCCTCCCCCGCCCGGAAACGCTCGTGCTCACCACCGTGCGAGAACGGGTGCAGCTTCCGGTAGCGGTGCGTCGTGCCGTCGGGGCCGGCCAGCACGAAGGCGTTGTAGGGCAGCTCGCCGTCCGCGGCCACCTCCGGGCATGTGCCGGCCACCCAGACCCCGTGCTCGGCGGCCTGCCCGAGCAGGAACCGCGCCGACGGGCCACCCTCTGGCTCACCGATCCCGGGAGTCATCGAGAACCCGGTGGAGAAGGTCTCGGTGAGCAGCACGAGCTCGGCGCCGGCACCGACCGCCCGGGCCACCTGCGGGGCCAGCCGCTCGAAGTTGGCGTCCCGGTCCTCCCACACGATGTCGT
>JAOPWG010000347.1 GCA_025965775.1 Modestobacter sp.
GTGTCGAGCCGCGGGGTGTCGAGCCGCGGGGTGTCGAGCCGCGGGGTGTCGAGCCGCGGGGCGTTGGGCCGCGCGGGGACTGAGCAGGCCGGACGGGGCGTCAGCCGGCGGAGCCGGGGCCGCCCTCAGGCCGGCTGCAGGACCCGGTCGCTCGTGCGCGGGTCGGCCTCGACCGCGGGGGCCCACCGCAGCGCGCCCACGCCCATGGTCGTGGCCGACAGTGCGGCCAGCGCGCGCCAGTCCTTGTCCAGGAACTGCACCCGGTGGCGGTCGCCCTGACGGGACCGGACGGTGACGTGCATGATGATCGGCTCGGTCCGGTCGGGCACCCACATCGCCAGCAGCGTGTCCGCGCCCGCCGGCAGGCCCGCCGCGGTGTCCGGCAGGCGTACCTGGGCGCCCCCCAGGGACACGTCCACGAGCGTGCCCGGCAGACCGTCCAGCGTGGCGGGGATCGCGACCGGGAAGCGGTGCCCCTCGCGGCGCTCCGAGCCGAACCGGGTGCTGCGGATGCGCGCCATCGCCGCCCAGACGAACCCGACGGTCACCAGCAACCACAGGAACGGCACGAACATCGCGCCCCGGAGTTGCGCGTGGATGGGTGCGAACCCGGCCAGGCTCAGCGCCGCATAACCCGCCGCGACGGTCAGCACGGCCGCCAGGGCGGCGAGCACCCGCGGGACGCGCGCCCGGGTCCGTGCGCTACCCGTACGGCCCTTGGCCGTGACGGCGAAGACGCCCGTCCCCGGCCGGACCAGCGACAGCGTCGCGGCCAGGTTGGACGGCAGCCGGACCATGTCGAACAGGAGCGAGAAGCCGGCCCGGGCAAACCCCCGGCACAGCAGCGAGATGCTCTTCTGCTGCAGCACGAACGAAGCGCCGGCGTAGAGCAGGAAGTCCTGGGGCGAGGACGTCACCGGGAACAGGCCGGTGGTCAGCACGGCGACCGGCAGCAGAGCCAGCGCCAGGGTGCGCCAGGAGTCGAACCAGGCGGCGAGCGAGTAGGCGTAGCTGATCCGCTGCTGCCAGGTCAGCCCGGGGCCGGTGAGCGGGTTGTCGCTCCGGAGCACCTGCATGGCCCCGCGCCCCCACCGCAACCGCTGGGCGTAGAAGGCGTCCGGTCCGCCGGCGGCAAGCCCGCTGGCGAGGACCTGGTTGTGGTAGGCGGTGCGCCAGCCGGCCCGGTGCAGGCGCATCGTGGTGTGGAAGTCCTCGGTCAGGGACTCGGTCGCCACCCCGCCGACGCTGCGCAGGGCACTGACCCGGAGCACCGCGTTGGTACCGCACCAGAACGCCGCGCCCGCGTTGTGCTTGCCGGCCTGGATCACCCGATAGAACAGCGACTCCTCGTGCAGCGCCGACCCCGGGCCGATGTGTTCGAACGAGTCGGTGTTGTAGAAGTCCTGCGGCGTCTGGACGAGTGCAAGACGCGGGTTGCGGAAGTACGGCAGCGTGCGGGTCAGGAACTCCGGTTCGGGCACGTGGTCGGCGTCGAAGACGGCGATGAGGTCGGTCTCCACCATGGCGAGGGCGTGGTTGAGGTTGCCCGCCTTGGCATGCTCGTGCCGCGGTCGGGCGATGTAGCGCGCGCCGAGTGCGGCGGCCATCTCTGCCACCTCGGGCCGGCCTCCGTCGTCGAGCACCCAGGTCTCGTGCTCGCCGTCCATGGCCAGGACGGCGGCGACCGTGGGCAGCAGCACCTCCAGCTGTTCGTTGTACGTGGCGATCAGGGCGGTGACGGACGGCGGGCGGCCGCTCCGTAGCGGCGCCCGCACGCGCGGCCGCTCGGGGGAGACGTCCCAGGTCGTGATGACGAAGAGCACCAGCGCGAGGAACCCGTGCAGCTCCAGGGCGAGGAAGGGGATGGCGATCCACAGGGCAGCGCCGGAGGGCATGGTCCACCCGATCCGCCAGATCAGGTAGATCATCGTGGTCAGGACGGCGCCGAGCGCGACGACGTGCAGGTACAGCCTGCGCAGCGGGGTCTCCACCGGGGGCAGCTCCGCACCGGGACGCGGGCCGCGACGGACCGGCGGCGCCTGGGCCGCTGAAAGGGGCGCGGACCGGGGCGCGGAAAGGGGCGCGGAACGGGGCGCAGTGGTGACCCGACCGCCCGCCGACTCACCGCGGGGGGCGCGGTGTCGTCCCGCGGCCCGTGTCGCGCCATGTCGTTGCCCCATGGGTCTTCGATCGGCCTCGGCGGCGGGGTCTTGACGGCTGGGACCGGCGGGCTCCCCCTCTCGGGGGGTGTGGCGACGGCAATACTCGACGCCGATGACCGCCGACCTGCTATCCGCTGCCGCCGCCGCACCCGGCTTCATGCCGCCCGAGGAGGGCCGTGCGCTCTACGAGGCCGCCCGGGTGGTGACCGTGCGCGGTCCGCTGCTCGAAGTGGGCAGCTGGATGGGCAGGTCCGCGCTGTACCTGGCCGCCGCGGCCCGCGAGACCGGCCGGCAGGTCGTCACCGTCGACCACCATCGTGGCTCGGAGGAGCACCAGCCCGGCTGGGAGTACCACGACCCCGGGCTGGTCGACCCGCTCGTGGGGCTGGTCGACACCCTGCCCCGGTTCCGGCGGACCATCGCCGAGGCCGGCGCCGAGGACGTCGTCATCGCCGTGGTCACCCGGTCGGAGGTGCTCGCGCCGCTGTGGACGACGCCGCTGGCGCTGCTGTTCCTCGACGGCAGCCACACCGAGGAGTCCGCCCGGCGCGACCAGGACGCCTGGGTCGCCAAGATCGCTCTCGGCGGCACCCTCGCCATCCACGACGTCTTCCCCGATCCGGCCGACGGCGGGCAGGCGCCGTTCGGCGTTTACACCAGGGTGCTGGCCTCCGGGAAGTTCGCCGAGCTGCCCGGCACGGGGTCCCTGCGGCTGTTGCGCCGCACGTCGTCCTGACCCGAGGTTGGCAGCCGACCGGCCCACGCGGCGCTGATACCGGCTGCGGCCGATGACGGGCGGGGGAGGATGGGCCGGTGACGTCTGGAGCACCGCCCGAGCTGGCCCGCGTCCGGGCCGACACCCTCGCCCAGATCGACGCGCTCAGCCGGGAGTTCGACGAGGTCGTGGCGGCGTCGAAGTCCTCCAACGCCGACGACGAGCACGACCCGGAGGGCGCCACCATCGCCTTCGAGCGCCAGCAGGTGGCCGCGCTGCTGGCCCAGGCGCGGGCCCGGCTGGCCGACGTCGACGCGGCACTGGCCCAGTCTCTCGCCGGCGACTACGGCCGCTGCGTCCAGTGCGGCCGGCCGATCGCGCCCGAGCGCCTGGCCGCCCGACCGCAGGCGCGTACCTGCATCGAGTGTGCGGCGGGTCCCGGACAGCGCCGGTGACCGCCCTGTACCCGCCGGTCGAGCCGTACGAGACCGGGATGCAGGACGTCGGCGACGGCCACTGGCTGTACTGGGAGGTCTGCGGCAACCCCGACGGGAAACCCGCCGTCATGCTGCACGGCGGTCCCGGCTCGGGCTGCACCTCGGGCATGCGCCGCGCCTTCGACCCGGAGCGGTACCGGGTGGTGCTGTTCGACCAGCGCAACAGCGGCCGCAGCACCCCTTACGCCGGCGACCCTGAGGTCGACCTGTCGGCCAACACCACCCCGCAGCTGGTCGCCGACATCGAACGGCTGCGCGAGCACCTGGGCATCGACCGGTGGCTGGTCTGGGGTGACTCGTGGGGCGTGACCCTGGCGTTCGCCTACGCCGAGGCGTTCCCCGAGCGGGTCACCGAGATGGTGCTGGGCGCGATCACGAACGGCGACCGGCGGGAGACCGACTGGATCACCCGGGACATGGGCCGGGTGTTCCCCCGCGAGTGGGCGCGGTTCCGCGACGGGGTTCCCCCGGCCGACCGGGATGGCGACCTGTCCGCGGCCTACGCCCGGCTGCTGCACGACCCCGATGCGGCGGTGCGGGCGAGGGCCGCGCAGGACTGGTGCGACTGGGAGGACGTGCACGTCTCCCTGGCGCCGGACGCCGCGCCGTACCTGTGGGTTGCCCCCCGGCGTTCCAGCTCGCGTTCGCCCGGATCGTCACCCACTACTGGTCCCACGGCTGCTTCCTCGAGCCGGGTCAGCTGCTGCGCGACGCCGGCCGGCTGGCCGCGATCCCCGGGGTGATGGTGCACGGGCGCTACGACGTCAGCGGGCCGTTGGACACCGCCTGGCGCATGCACCGGGCGTGGCCGGGCAGCGAGCTGGTCGTGATCGGCGACGCCGGCCACTCCAGCGGCAGCATGGGCCCGGCGCTGACCGCGGCGATCGAGCGGTTCGCCGACCGCTGGTCAGCGCCCCACTGACGGGAGCGCGCCGACCTGGCGGAGCACGGCCAGCGCCGCGGGCAGGTCGGCGAAGGCCGCCGTCACGGCCTGCGGCGTCGCGACCGAGTACGCGTTACGGCGCAGGTACTCGCGCAACGCGGCGTCGAAGGCGTCCGCGCCAGCACGCTTCCGGGCCTGGATGAGGGCCGCGGCGCCGACGTTGTAGACGGTGTCGTAGTAGGTGGTGCTGGGTCGCCGGAACTGGGTCCAGTACGTCATGGGCTTCCCGACGTCGCGTCGTTCCTCGGCGGGGATGTCGGCGTAGGCGGGGGTGTCCCCGCCGGCGGTCACCAGTTGGGCGTACGTCGCGAACGACTCGTCGAGCCACGGGTCCCGACCCTGGTCGTTGCCGACCAGGCCGTAGAACCACATGTGGGCCAGCTCGTGGGCCACCAGCGGGCGCCGCGCGTCCGGGTCCACCGCGCCGAACTGGACGGCGCCGGGGAACTCGATGCCGCTGGACTGGCTGGGCACGACCGTCACCCACAGGTCCCGGTAGGGGAAGGGGCCGAGCAGGCGGACCAGCGCCTTCTGGGACACCCCGACCTCGGTGGTCCACGCCCCGAGGTCCGTGCCCGTCCCCTGCGCCGCCGCCACGTGCACGTGGACGCCGTCGATGGTGCGGTCGACGACGTCGAGCTGCCCGACGGTCACGGTGACGTCCCGGACGGCGGAGGCGGTGAACTGGTGGACCGTCGTGCCGGCGTCGGCACCCTGCCGCGTGCCCGCTGCGGTCCCGGTGCCCATGACCTGGTACTTCGAGGGCGCGGTGACCTCCAGCGACGCGAGCTGGAAGTCCTCGCTCACGGCCATCTCGCCGTTCACCGGCACGGCAGGATCGCGCTGCCAGCCCTGCCCGCGTTCCCAGGCCAGCAGCGGGAAGGCGGTGCCGAACCAGGCGATCTGGTCCGACGAGGAGGTCCCGACCCGTTCGTCGACGTCCTCGCCCAGCTTCAGCGTGAAGTCCAGGACGACGGTGATGTGCTGACCGGGCCGAGCGCACCCGGCCAGTGGGATCTGCAGCAACGTGCCGGCCGGCGCGTTGCCCGGGGCGCCGGCGGCGGCGTCCTGCGCCACCGCGTCCGCCCCGTCCACCGTCACCCGGTCCACGACCAGCGAACTGCCGGCCTGCGAGGTCTTCGGCTTGTTCGGCCAGGCCCGGAAGACCAGCTCGCAGGTCGCCAGGTCGGGGGTGAAGACGACGCGTTCCCGACCGCTCGCCGAGTGGAGGTCCGGAGCGACGTCGAAACCCAGGGACACCACCGGCCGGTCGGCCCAGGGGGACGGGAAGGGCTGCGTCTTCCCGGCGCTGCACGCATCGCAGACGAGGACGAGCACGAGGCTCAGCAGGACGGCCAGTCCGACTCGGGGACGCGTGGGCATTCCGACCTCTCCCCCGTGTGACGTGCCGGTCCGGCTCTGATGTGGGCATTCTGCCTCGCGGCGGCCCGCGGCGGCCCGGATCCGGATGGGTCCACAGGGGATCTGGACGGATCCACAGGAACGGAGGACCGGGTGGCCCGCCGGCGGCGACGCCGCGCCCCATGGGGCGGCTGGGGTGGGCGGGACGAATGGGCGAACTGTGACCTTTCCGTGATCTATTCGTTGCCCAAAGTGCGTGTAAGCATAGATGGGACCGGTCCGTATCCGACTCGCCACAGTGCGTGCCGGACCACTGGAGGCCCTTTCCTGTGATTCTGTGCTCTTCCCGGGGGAGCCGTGGCGTGCGCGTCCTTGCCGTTGCTGCTCTTCTCTCGATGACCGCCGCCTGCGGGCCGGGCACTCTGGGCGCCGGTGATGCCGCCCCGGCAGCCCTGGACCACAGCGCCCCGGCCGCCGACCGGGGCACCCGCGCCGACCCGAGTGCTCCGGCGAGCACGGTGGCTCCGACCACCGCCCCGGCCACCGCTCCACCGGCAGTTCCGGTGGCACCCGGCGCGGAGACCACCAGCCTCCCCGGTGCGTCGACCACCGCGACGCAGGTACCGGCCGGCAGTGACTCCGGGCGGGGCACGGCCGCGGGATCCGGGGGTCGTCCGGCCGGGTCGTCCACGGCGGCCCCGTCACGCCCCACGGCGGCACCGGCGGGTCCGCTGACCAACCGCATCGCGTCCTTCTCCGCCGCGGGCAACAGCGCCGACTACCGGGTGTTCGCCGAGGGCATCGACACCTCGAAGCCCGTCGGTCTGCTGGTCTACGCGGACGGCACGGGTGAGTACGGCCTGGAGAACCCGACCAGCTCCTATGCGATCGGAGGGTCCGGCGGGCTCGCGGCCGTCGCCCGTGCGCACAACATGGTGCTCGCGACGCCGTTCAGTCCCAACCGGTCGTGCAAGTGCTGGGAGCAGGGCGATGCGACGGGGTACGCCAACTACCTGGCCGCGCTGATCTCCCAACTCAAGGGCCAGTACGGCGCCGGCCAGCTCTGGTTCGCCGGTTACTCCTCTGGTGCACAGGCCGCGACCCGGTTCCTGTTCCCGGCCCACCACGAGCTGTGGTCCGGCGGCGGGGGCGTGATCGCCATCGGCGGCGGGGGCGCGCCGGCCGGCACGTCGGCGTCCATCCCGGCCCAGGTCAAGACCAACATCGTCCTGCGCTGGGACACCGGCGCGCTGGACACCGGGTCCGGTGGCGGGTTCAACGCCCTGTCCGGACCGTACGGGACTCAGGTGGGTCAGCGGTGGTACGCCGACCAGGGGTTCAACACGCAGCTCGTCACCCCGGCCGGCGTCGGCCACGACCGGTCGGGGGAGTTCGGCAGGATCGTCGCCGGGTTCCTCGGCTGACTCCGGACGGGTCCTCCGACGGGTGCCGGGTCCATCGGCCGCACCCGGGTCAGCCGGATGGGTCGGTGGCCCGCACCCGGGTCATCACCCGGTCGATGAGGTCCTGGGTCAGGTCGGCGCGGAGGTCGTCCGGCACGGTCAGGCCGACGTCGGAGAACCAGTCCGCCGTGGCCTCCGGGTGTGGGCCCACGACGCCGACGGCGCCGGCACCGAACGGTGCGATCACCGCGGCCGGCAACCCGTTCCCGTAGGTCGCGAGCACGTCGGCGGCACCGCGGGCAGGGTCCAGGTCGAACCACGGAGGGTCCTGGACGTAGACCTCTCGAAGCACGCCGGCCCAGGCGAGCGTCGCCACCGCGTCGCCGGGGTGGTCGACGGCGGCGCCGCGGGAGGAGATCCACCGGTCGGCGTCACCGGGCAGCAGGCCGAAGCCGGGGGTCTCACCGGCCAGGTAGCCGCCGAGGCAGAAGCCCAGGTAACCGCCGCCCGACCGGACGAACTCGCGCACCGCCGGGGCGTGCCGCTCCACCTTCCGCCAGGCCCGGCGCAGGCTCCCCCCGCCCGGCTGGGCATAGAGCACGGCCCGGGAGAGGACGTCGGGACCCAGCCGGAGCTCCTCCTTCGGTCCGACGTAGCGCACCTCCAGGCCCCACCGGCTCCTGGCCAGCGCCCCCGCGACGGCTTCCGGGCAGCCGGGCGTGGACGCCGGTCCCCGGTAGACCAGCGCCAGGTCGCCTGCGGCTTCGGCCGGCCGGGACCGGGCCCGGCTACGCAGTCGCATCGCGAGCTCCCGTCCGGCCTGCGCCCAGCACAGCGCGCCGCACCGCGCCGGTCAGTCGGGCCACGATGTCCTCGAGTGGACCCCGCGCGTGGTTGCGGCTCCACAGCAGCGCGAAGACCACGACCGCGGCGGTCTGGATCAGGAACCCGGACATGCCCCCGGGCACGAACGGTGAGCTCAGCAACAGCAGGTGCAGGCTGTAGAGGGTCAGGGTCATGCTCCCGGCCGTGGCGAGCGGCCGAAGCAGGGCGGTCGTGGTGCGCCCGATCAGCAGGCACGCCCCGAGCACGGCGAGCCCCACGCCGATCGTGTATGTGAGGTCGAGCGGGGTCGTCGAGTGCGGCGACATCGTCGCGAGCCACCACCAGGTGTCCGTCGGTGTGATCCCGTCCGGCCCCAAGGTCAACAGGTCGGAGAACTGGGACGGCGTCATCGACCGCAGGGCCACCGTCGTCAGCTCGGCCCGGCCGCCGACGACGTCCAGCAGCACCCGCGAGACCGTGACGGCCACGGCGATGAGCCCGAGTCCGGCGGCGGTGATGATCAGCAGGGTCCGCCGGGAGGTCAGCAACGACCGCCCCACCGCGAGGCCGACGCACAGGTAGGCGGTCCAGGGCAGCGCCGGGTAGATGCCGGTCAGTGACAGCTCCGCGAGGACGTGCAGCGGGCGGGCGGCCAGGTCGGCAAAGGTCAGGTTGATCAGGTCGGGCGGTGCCAGGTGGCTGCGCAGCAGGTGGCTGATGAACGGCATGGCGACCGTGACGACGGTCGCGATGGTCAGCAGGCTGCGGATGGACAGCGCCAGCAGCGGGATGGCCAGCACGAACAGCAAGGCGTAGTAGGGCAGGATCACGGCGGCGTAGTCCCGGGGCACGACCAGCCCGAGCAGGAGCCCGACCGTGCCGATCAGGGCCGCCCGCACGACCAGGGACGACGAGTTGGCCAGCCAGGCCCGCCCGTGCGATCGGCGGCGGCCCCCGCTGGCGAAGGCCACGCCGACGCCGGCCAGCAGCGCGAACAGGGCCGCGGACTTCCCGTCGGACAGCACCCAGGCCAACGTCCGGTTCCCGTCGGCGTCCTCGGGTTCGATGTTGTGCACCGCCATCATGCCGATCAGGGCGATGCCGCGGGCCGCGTCGATGCCCACCAGGCGCGCCGCGGACCCGCGCGCTGCGGCGGTCGTGGCGGGCGTGCCGGACGCATCGCCCGGTGGGTCCGCCTCGCAGGCGTGGGGGAGCAGGGGCGTCGCCACCGGGCTCGCCACCTCCGGCGAGGACTCCGCGGGCCGCGTCATCGGGACGCCCCGCTGCTGGTCCGCGCCCCGGCAGGTTCGGGCACGGGGAGGGGCGCGACCTCGTTGGGAGCCAGCGGCTCGTCCGGTGCCCGGTCCAGCTTCTGCGCGGGGATGCCGCACCAACTGGTCCCGGCCGGCAGCGTCTCACCCTTCATCACGAGGGACAGCGCAGCGAGGGTCACGTCCTCCTCGACGATGGAGTCGTAGAGGACCACCGACTTGCTGCCGATGCTGGCCCGGTCCCGGATCACCACGTAGGCCATCTTCATGACCCGGTCCTCGAACAGGTGCGTCTGCAGCGAGACCCCGTCGCCGATGGCGACGTCGTCCCCGATGTCGACCAGGTCGAACTCGGTCAGGTAGGTGGTCTCGATGATCGTCCGCCGACCGATCCGCGCGCCGAACAGCCGCAGCGCGGGGCCGAGCAGTGGCGTACCGGTGAGCCAGGCCAGCAGCGCCGGCACGGCAGCCGCCTCGTAGATGCCGGTCACGAACTCCGTGCGGCGCACGAAGCCGCTCCACAGCGGCTCGACCCGGCGCCGGTAGCGGCCGACGAGCGCCCACTTCAGCGCCGCCACCAGGAGTACCACGACGACGCTGGAACCCAGCGCGATCAGCGGGACGAGGACGACGGTGGCCGCCGTCCCCCAGTTGACCGCGACGAAGGCCATGCCGTACAGCGTGGCGAACATGGCCAGCGCGAGGATCGAGCTGGGCAGCACGATCCGCAGCGCCTCGATGGCATAACGGGTCAGCACCCGACGACGGGACGGATTGAAGGTCTGCGCCTCGGTGAACTCCTCGTACAGCTCCCGGCGGGGGAGGTTGAAGGACGGGGACCCCAGCCAGGAACTGCCCGCATCGACCTCGGCGGCCGGCGGGACGCTGCGGACCCCGATCAGCGTGGCGTCCCCGAGGTGGGAGCCGGCCGGGATGAAGGCGGCGTTGCCCACGAAGGCCCGGGAGCCGATGACGGTGGGCTGGAAGGCGACGTGCCCGTTGGCGTACGTCGCGCTGCCGACGCTGGCCATGTCGGCCACGAAGCTCCCGTCCTCCAGGGTCAGCAGGTCGGGGTCGATGTTGCCGATGGTGGACACCTCCGCGCCGCGGCCGATCCGGGACCCCAGGGCCCGCAGCCACAGCGAGGTGTACAGGGTGGAGTACATGGTGTTGTTCAGCAGCAGGCTGAGCTCCAGCAGCTTGTCGCCGAACCACTTCTCCAGGCCCAGCTGGGAACGCAGGTGGTGCACCCCGGGCGGGGTGGTGGGCAGCACCAGCCGACGTCCGGCCAGGATCAGCGCGCACGACGAGACCACGAACAGTGGTCCGGACAGTGCCGTGGCCACCAGCCCGGCCACCGTCCCGTACGTCAGCAGCGCCCACCAGACCACCACCACAACCGGCAGCATGATGACCAGGGGCAGCAGCTCCAGCGTGAGGATCCCGGCGGCGAAGCCGGTCATGAGGGAGCGCGACCAGATCCGGGGGGCGGCGGCGCAGCTGGTCATCAGCTCGACCACCGAGTCGACCGCCATCGGTGCCGGCTGGGCCGGTGACCCGGCCCAGATCTGTCCCGCGGTGATGCGGCGGTCGGTCTGCAGCAGGGACTGCTCGGCGAGCACCGCCCCCTCCTCGACCTCCGAGCCGCACTCGAGGACGCACTGCGAGCCGACGACCGCACCGCGGCCCACCGTCACGGGCGCGAGGCTGAGGACGCCGTCGGCGGTCCGGTAGCCGTGCAGCTGCGTCCCGGAACCGACCGTCGCACCACGGTGGATGCGGAGCAGGGCCGGCACGGCCACCTCGGCGGTCCCCAGATGGCAGTCCTCCTCCACGTGGGCTCCGCACAGGCGCAGGTAGTGCGCGGCCCAGGGCGACCCGCTCAGGTTCGTGATCGGTGAGATCTGCATCAGCTTCTGGATCGTCCACACCCGCAGGTGCATCCGGCCCCACAGCGGGTGCTCCCCGGGCTGCAGCCCGGGGTTCAGCAGCCTGGTCCCCATGACCGGGAGGACCCAGCGGACGAACAGGTAGGTCGACGGCAGGGCGACCGCGAGCTCCAGCACCAGACCGATCGAGGGCTGTCCGCGGTGGATGCCGTAGAGGACCGAGATCGGCAGGAGGAAGAGCAGGACCACGGCGTAGAGCCAGGACACCTGCACGAAGCCGACCCCGGCGACCCGGGCGCGGGTCGGGGGGGACGGGCGCGGAGCGCCGACGACCTGCCCGGCAGCGGCGCCGCCCACGCCGTCGTCGGCGTCCAGGAAGCGGGCGAGGGACCGGACCGTCGGATGGCGGTAGAGCTCGGAGATCGACAGCCGCGATCCCCGGCCGCTGCGGCGCATGGCGGAGACGATGGTGGCAGCCAGCAGCGAGTGGCCGCCCAGGGCGCTGAACAGGTCGGCCTCGACCGAGACCGCCCCGGCCGGCAGGCCCAGGACCTCCTCCCAGAGGCCGGCCACCCAGGCCTCGGTGACGGTTGCCGGGGGCACCTGCTCCTGGTCCAGGTGCCGGACCAGGCGCGGACCCCGGGGTGCCGGGAGGTTGCCCCGGTCGGCCTTGCCGCTGGGCAGCATCGGGATGGCGGGGACCACGTCCAGGAACGCCGGCACCATGTAGGCCGTCAGCCGGGCGACCAGTTGCTCGTGGAGTTGTTCGACGGTCTCCCGCTCCGGGGCGTCCCCGGTGAGGATGACGTAGCCGGCGAGCTCGCCGCCGGACTCTCCCGACGCCAGCAGAGTGACCACGGCCGCGGTGACCCGTGGGTGCTCGAGCAGGACGCTCTCGATCTCCTGCAGGTCGACGCGGTGACCCCGCACCTTGACCTCGCTGTCGGCGCGCCCCAGGTACTCCAGCTCTCCGTCAGGCAGGAAGCGGCCCAGGTCCCCGGTCCGGTAGATGCGCTGGCCGGCGCCGCCCCGCGGGTCGGCGATGAACCGGTCGGCGGTCATGTCGGGTCGGTTGACGTAGCCGCGGGCGACACCCGGTCCGCCGACGCAGATCTCGCCGACCTCGCCCTCGGGTGCGGGACGGAGGTCGTCGTCGAGCAGCGTGACCTGGTACGTGGGGAGGGGGCGCCCGATGGTGACCGGCTTGCCCACCTCCAGTTCGGCCATCGTGCAGGTGACGGTGGTCTCGGTCGGGCCGTACGTGTTGAGGATCCGCCGGCCCGGCCCCCAGCGGTCGACGAGCTCACGGGGGCACGCTTCACCGCCGACGTTCACGGTCCGGATCAGCGGCAGCGTGCGGTCCAGTGTCGCCAGAACCGTGGGAACGCAATAGATCATCGTGACCCGGTGCTCTTCCAGGAAGTCGGCCAGACCGGCGCCCACCCGGCGCCCGTCCGTGGGGCCGGCCACGAGCGTCGCCCCGACCGCCCACGTCGGCCAGATCTCCTCGATGGAGAAGTCGAACGCGACCGTCATGCCTTGGTAGACGCGGTCGGTGGGCTTCACTCCGTACAACGGCGGGACGACCCCGATGAAATTGCAGATGCTCGACTGGGCGATTTCGACGCCCTTGGGCCGACCGCTGGAGCCGGATGTGTAAATGACGTAGCAGACCGGATCTCCGGTGGTGGATACGTCCGGGCGCGTGCCGGACTGCACCGCCAGGTCGGCAGCCACGGTGTCCATCTCGACGACCGGGCACGGAAGTCCGTGGCAGACCTCGCCGAACGCGGAGCTGCTGACCACGAGGCCCAGGTCGGCGTCCTCGGCGATGAATTGCAGTCGCTCGGCCGGGACGGCCGGGTCGATGGGCACGAACGTTGCATCGGTCTTGGTGATCCCCAGGAGGGCGACGTAGGTGGCCACCGAGCGGTCCAGCAGGATGCCGACCCTGGTGCCCGTGCCGACGCCCAGGTCCAGGAGGTGGTGGGCCAGCTGGTTCGCGCGCCGGTCCAGTTCGTCGTAGGTGAGCAGTTGGCCGTCGCACTCCAACGCGGTCGAGGACGGACGGCGGTCGCAGGTCCGCTCGAAGTAGCCGTGCAGACGGGTGGGGCCGACCGGTTCGACGGCCGGTGCGGCCACGTTGTCCTCGAAGCGGACCGCCGGCACCGCCGGCGCGTGGTTACGCGCGATCGCTTCCGAACGAATGGCAGCACGGCGCGATTTGCTACATGGTGTCATTATGCAATTACTCCCCGTGTGGCCTGACCATTCCGTGCAACGCGTTGAACGTATGGACCGACGGCGGGCATAGTCAAAGTGGATCCCTAATGTTTGCCTAACACTCTCGCAATGTGGACAGAATGTGATGCGGCCATTCCAGGGGGTGAGCTTTCCTGTGTCGGGGCTGAATGTGAGGGCATGGTCGACGTGCAGAATCGCGCCGCGTCCGACGAACGGGTGAGCGGGTCGGCAGGCGGCGCGATGGTCGTGTGCGCCCCGACCGGGCAGGTGCTCGCGGCCCTCGACCGCGGCCTTCTCACCCGGGACGGGCGTCGGCGGGGCGTCGGCTCCGGCCGGCCCATCGACCAGGACGCCCGGACCGCAGCGCACCTGCTCGTCCGGTGGTGCGCCGCCCGGGTGACGGGGCGGCCCGCGTCAGCGTTCGTGGTCGTGCAGCGGTGCGCGGAATGCGGGTCCCGCGACCATGGCAAGCCATCCATGGCCGGGTTCCCCGAGTTGCACATCAGCCTCGCCCACCGTCCCGGCGCCGTCGCCGCCGCCGCGGGGTGGAGCCCGGTCGGCGTGGACGTCGAGGTCCCGGACACGCGCGGCGGCGCCCCGGTTCCCGTGCCCGACGTGCTCTCTCCCGCAGAGATCGCCCAGGTGCGCGCGGCAGCAGACCCCTCGTCGGCGTTCCTGCGGATCTGGGTGCGCAAGGAGTGCCTGGTCAAGCTCGGAGTCGCGACGCTGGACTCCCTGCGGGACGTCGACCTCGCCGGCGCGACCGGGGACCCGCTGGCCGGCGGAGGGACGGCGACCCGGTACGGCCGGCTGCACGTGGCGGACTGGGTCGACGGGGCCACCGGAGCCGTGGTGGCTGCGGCCGGTTACGAGCTCCCGGTCCGTGGCGGCTTCCCCGGCGCGTGAGCGGCGCCGCCCGCTGGTGGTGCGGCGCGGGACTTACCGTGGCGTCGCGGCCGTTTTCCTGCGGCGGGAGAGCACGTGTGCGCCGCCCAGCGTGACCACCACGATGCCGCCCACGAGTGCCGTGGTCGTGGTCGACCACGGCCGGGCCTGGGGGGGCCCGCCGAGGAACGTGCTGGTCCCGGGCGTCAGGCCGTCGGCCAGGCCGATCACCGCGTCCGCCCAGGCACCGGTGGCCAGCAGCGGCTCGACACGTGCGGCCATGACGTTGGAGACGTCGGTGTCGGGCAGCGGGAACGAGTCGCCGATCCACCACTGGTAGGTGCCGTCGGTCACGTTGACCGCGAAGAGCATGTCCGAGGCCGCGAGCCCGGACAGCGACGCCGTGGCGGTCGCCCAGTCCGAGCCGTTCACGGCGTCGAGCCCGGAGGCGAGGACGACGGAGACCCTGGTCCCCTCGACCCTCTGCAACCGGTCCAGCGCCGACTGCACCCGTGGCCCGTCGGCGCCGAGCGCCCCGACGGTGTCGGTGATCTGGACGTGGACCCTGGCTGGGGGATCTGCCAGCGCGGGGACGGTGCCCACCAGGAGGACGGCGAGGGCACCGAGGGCGACCAGTAGCGCGCGCACGCCCACCTCCGGGGAGAGCGGGTCGGTCCCGCCCGTCGCGACCCTACGCAGATCCGTGGCTGCCCACACGGTGGAGCGTCCTGCCGGCCCACCCGACAGCGGTCGCCGTCCCCCCGACCGACCAGCCCGGTGGTCCCCCGGGAGGCGACGTCAGCTCACGTAACGGCGCGCGGTCGAGCTGCGCTGGGCGTGCTCCAGCGCGGCGAACCGGGCCTCGGCGTGCGGGGGCAGGACACGGCGCTCGCGCAGCACCCAGGGCAGGCCGAGCACCGCCGCGTGCAGGCCGCGGGCGGTGACCCGGTCGCGGGGCACGGTGCGCAGCAGGTGCAGTGTCCGCCGGAGCGCCGGGCGCAGCGGCCGGCGCAGCCACGTCGTCCACAGCGTGTTGCGGATGCCGTCGGCGCGGCGGCGGTGCGGGTCGCGTGCGGTGCTCGCCTGGTGGTGGACGGTCAGCTCCGGCAGGTAGCACAGCTCCCAGCCGGCGGCGGCCAGGTCGCCGGCCATCAGCTCCTCCTCGCCGCCCAGCCACAGCCGCGCGCAGAAGCCGCCGACCTCGGTGAAAGCCTGCCGCCGGAGCACGCTGGCGCCGGCCAGGAAGCTCCCCAGCGCCGGGCCGGGCAGCCAGTCGGCGCCGACGACGGGGGAGTCGCGCAGCTCGGCGACGATCGGGTCCTCGACCCCGCCGGGCTCGACCAGGATCCGCGCGGTGACCACGGCCAGCCGCGGGTGGGTGTCCAGGACGTCGGCGGCAGTCCGCAGCGATCCCGGGTCCCACCACGTGTCGTCGTCGCAGAAGGCCACGTAGCGGGTGTCCAGCCGGGCGACGCCGACGTTGCGTCCCACCGCCCCCAGGTTCTCCGGGCTGGCGATCAGCTCGGCCCACGGGTGCTCGGCGCGGACGGCCTCGGCGGTGCCGTCGGTGGAGCCGTTGTCGACGACGACCACGTGCGGCTGCTCGGGTAGCTCGCGCAGCCGGGACAGGGCCAACAGCAGCTCGTTCCGGCGCTGGTGGGTGATGACGACGACGGCGATCCGCCGGTCGGCGGCGGCGCCGGCGGCCCCCGGTTCGGGGAATCCGCGGGTGACCGGCTCGCCGCCGCATGGTGCCGCGCCGGTGCAGGACTTCGCGGGCTCGGTCACGACGACAGCTCCCGGACCCCGCGCATGACCCCCGCGGGGAGCACCCGGCGGCACCGCAGCGCGGCCGGCACCCGGGGGAGC
>JAOPWG010000375.1 GCA_025965775.1 Modestobacter sp.
GCCGCCGATCAGCGCACCGGCAGCCAGGATCACCCCGGCCATCAGGCCGAGCAGCAGAGCGGTCTTCAGACCGTTGTTCCAGCGGTGCACGCCCGCTCCAACGCCCGCTGCCCGGCGCCCGTTCCCCGCCTCGGCCCCGCCACCCGGGGCGGGGAGGGACAACGCACGCGGGGGATGAGCCGGATACGGGAATCACGGGACCCGGCCGATGGTTCGGCCGACAAGGGCAGGCTGACCTGTGTGCCTTCGCTCACGTTCACGCAGCGGCGAGTCGCCCCGGACAACGCGCACGTAACCTGACCAGTCGGAGGTACCTCATCAGATGACTGGCACCACACCAGGCAGCAGCGCCCCTGCCGGCCCTGCCGGCCCTGCCCACGACGTTCCTGCTGTCCCCAGCTCGGCTCCCGGCGGGCTGGTGAAGAGCGTGGTCGCGCTCGACCGCGTCGTCATCCGGCTGGCCGGCGACTCCGGTGACGGCATGCAGCTGACCGGTGGCCGCTTCACCAGCGAGACGGCGACGTTCGGCAACGACCTGTCGACGTTGCCGAACTTCCCGGCCGAGATCCGGGCGCCGACGGGGACCCTGCCCGGGGTCAGCTCGTTCCAGCTGCACTTCGCCGACCACGACATCATGACCCCCGGGGACGCCCCCGACGTGCTGGTCGTGATGAACCCGGCGGCGCTGAAGGCCAACCTGCCCGACCTGCCCGGTGGCGGCCTGCTGATCGCCGACTCCGACGAGTTCACCCCCCGGAACCTGGCCAAGGTCGGCTACGCGACCAACCCGCTGGAGGACGGCTCACTGGAGTCCTGGCAGCTGGTCGCCGTGCCGCTGACCAGCATGACCACGGACGCGCTCGCGGACTCCGGGCTGGGCAAGAAGGAGGCCGAGCGGAGCAAGAACATGTTCACCCTCGGCCTGCTGTCCTGGATGTACCACCGGCCCACCGAGGGCACGATCCGCTTCCTGGAGCGCCAGTTCCGGCGCAAGCCGCAGATCGCCGCGGCGAACATCGCCGCCTTCCGGGCCGGCTACAACTACGGCGAGACCACCGAGGCCTTCGCCGTCTCCTACGAGATCAAGCCAGCGCCGATGGCGCCGGGGAAGTACCGGAACATCTCCGGCAACCAGGCGCTGGCGCTGGGCATCGTCGCGGCCGGGCAGCGCTCGGGCCTGCCGGTGTTCCTCGGTGCCTACCCGATCACCCCGGCCTCGGACGTGCTGCACGAGTTGTCCAAGCACAAGGCGTTCGGCGTCCGGACCTTCCAGGCCGAGGACGAGATCGCCGGCATCGGCGCGGCGCTGGGCGCCTCCTTCGGCGGCGCGCTGGGCGTGACGACGACGTCGGGGCCCGGCGTGGCGCTGAAGGCGGAGACCATCGGGCTGGCGGTGATGACCGAGCTGCCGCTGGTCATCGTGGACGTGCAGCGCGGTGGCCCGTCGACCGGTCTGCCGACCAAGACCGAGCAGTCGGACCTGCTGCAGGCCCTGTTCGGTCGCAACGGGGAGGCCCCGGTTCCGGTGGTGGCGCCCCGCTCCCCCGGCGACTGCTTCGACGCAGCGCTGGAGGCCGCGCGGATCGCACTGACCTACCGGACGCCGGTGATCCTGCTCTCGGATGGCTACCTGGCCAACGGTGCCGAGCCCTGGGCGGTGCCGGCCACCGAGGAGCTGCCCGACCTGCGGGTGGAGTTCGCGACCGCGCCCAACGGCGAGAACGGCGAGTTCCTGCCCTACCTGCGCGACCCCGAGACGCTCGCCCGGCCCTGGGCGGTCCCCGGCACCGCGGGTCTGCAGCACCGCATCGGTGGGCTGGAGAAGGCCGACGGCACGGGGAACATCTCCTACGACCCGGCCAACCACGACTTCATGGTCCGCACCCGCCAGGCCAAGATCGACGGCATCGCCGCCTCGCTCCCGGCCACGGAGGTCGACGACCCCGACGGCGACGCCCGAGTCGCCGTCATCGGCTGGGGCTCCACCTACGGGCCGATCGGGGCCGCCTGCCGGCGGATCCGCGCCTCGGGACGGTCCATCGCCCAGGTGCACCTGCGGCACCTCAACCCGCTGCCGGCCGACCTGGGCGAGATCCTGGCCCGGTATGACCGGGTGGTCTGCCCGGAGATGAACCTCGGGCAGCTGGCGATGATCCTGCGCGCGAAGTACCTCATCGACGTGCAGAGCCACACCCAGGTCCGCGGTCTGCCCTTCCGGGCCGCCGAGCTGGCCGCCGTCCTGCAGGACGTCATCGACGGCACCACCGGGACGGCCGCCACCGCCGACAGCGGCTCCGACACCCCTGCGCAGACGGGAGCGACCCTGTGACCGCGATCGAGTCCACCAACGGCCATGTGCACGACCTGGGCATGCCGGGCAACCCGATCTCCGCGGCGATCGCCGAGTCGGTGACCCTGTCCGGGGAGAAGCAGACCGCGCTGAAGGCCAAGGACCTCAAGACCGACCAGGAGGTGCGCTGGTGCCCCGGGTGCGGTGACTACGTCATCCTCAACGCGGTCCAGAGCTTCCTGCCCAGCCTGGGCATCGCCCGCGAGGACATGGTCATCATCTCCGGGATCGGCTGCTCCTCCCGCTTCCCGTACTACATGAACACCTACGGGATGCACTCGATCCACGGCCGCGCCCCGGCCATCGCCACGGGCCTGGCCGCATCCCGGCCGGACCTGTCGGTGTGGGTGGTGACCGGGGACGGCGACGCGCTGTCCATCGGCGGGAACCACCTGATCCACACCCTGCGCCGCAACGTGAACCTGACGATCCTGCTGTTCAACAACCGGATCTACGGGCTCACCAAGGGCCAGTACTCCCCCACCAGCGAGATCGGAAAGGTCACCAAGTCCACGCCCATGGGCTCCCTGGACCA
>JAOPWG010000394.1 GCA_025965775.1 Modestobacter sp.
GAGGAGCCGCCCGGGATGCGGTCGGTGTCCCAGGGGTTGCGGGTGGTCCGGTAGGCGGAGTTCTCCGTGGAGGAGCCCATCGCGAACTCGTCCATGTTGGTCTTGCCCAGCAGCACCGTGCCGGCGCCCTTCAGCCGCTCGGCGACGGTGGCGTCGTAGGGCGGGCGCCAGCCCTCGAGGATCTTCGAGCCGCTGGTGGTGGGCACACCCCGGGTGACGACGACGTCCTTGAGGGCGACCGGGACCCCGGCCAGCGGGCCCAGCTCGGCACCGCCGGCGCGGGCCTCGTCGATAACCGCGGCGGCGGCGAGCGCCGCCTCGTCCTCGACGTGCAGGTAGGCGCCCAGCATGGCGTCGTCGGCGGCGATCCGGTCCAGGTGGGCCCGGGTCACCTCGACGGCGCTGACCTCACCGGAGGACAGCAGGCCGGTGAGGGCGGTGACGTCGAGCGTCGTGAGGTCGGTGGTCCGGGAGCTGGTCACGCCTCCTCCCCCAGGATGCGCGGCACCCGGATGCGGCCGCCCTCGGCCGCCGGCGCACCGGCGAGCACCACGTCGCGCGGCAGGCTCGGGGTCACCTCGTCGGGCCGGAAGACGTTGGTCAGCGGGACCACGTGGGAGGTGGGCGGGACGTCGGCGACGGCGGCCTCACCCACCCGGGCGACGGCGGCGAGCACGACGTCGAGCTGGCCGGCGAAGAGGTCGAGCTCCTCGTCGGTCACCGCGAGCCGCGCCAGGCGTGCCAGGTGTTCGACGTCCGTGCGGGACAGACTGCTCATGCTGGGACAGATCCCCACTTCGGCTGCCGGTCCGACCGGCCTCGACTGCGCTCCACGACCGGCCACTCTACGTGGGACGCCGGTGGCCCCCGATCGCGCCGGGTTCGCCACGGGACCCCTTGATGAGGGAGGCTTGCCCTGCTCGCGATCGACGGCGATCGGACCGCACCCCCTGGGCAGGACCCGTACGCGCGGGTGCTGACCCGGGACGGCACCGGAGGGAACCGTGTCCTACCTCTTGCGGCTGGTCGTCCCCGACCGCCCCGGCATCCTGGGCGCGGTCGCGACCGCGCTGGGCACCGCCGGCATCGACATCGTCTCCGTCGACGTGCTCGAGCGCACCGGCGGGACGGCCGTGGACGACGTCGTGGTGGAGCTGCCCCCTGACCGGGTGGCCGACAGCCTGATCACCGTGGTCACCTCCGTGGCCGGGGTACAGGTGGAGTCGTTGCGGCCCTTCGCCGGGCCGCTGGACACCCACCGGGAGCTCCAGCTGCTGGAGGGGCTCGCCCGGGCCGGGACCGGCACCGACAAGCTGCTGGCCGCCGAGCTGCCCCGGGTGTTCCACAGCGGCTGGGCGGTGGTGCTGGCCGGCACGCCCGACCGGATGACCGTGCTGGCCGCGTCCGAGGCGGCGCCCGGCTTCGATGGGGTGCCACTGCCCTGGCTGCCGCTGGGCTCGCCGCTGCTGCTGCCCAGCGAGGACGACTGGGTGCCGGTGCGCTGGCAGGAGCTGGCCGTGGAGATGATGGCCTCGCCGCTGGACGACGCGGGGACGGCGGTGGTGCTCGGGCGGTCCGGCGGGCCGGCGTTCCGCCGCTCGGAGCTGCTGCGCTTCGCCCACCTCACCGGGATCGCCGCGACCGTCACCCGACTGCCCCCCGCCTAGCGGCGGGGCTGCGGACCGCCCGGGTCAGTCGCGGTGGATCCGGCGGTGGCCGGCTCCTCGGTGGTGCCGTCGCCGATGGTGGCCGCCTCGCGAGCGGCCTCCGGGCCCTGCTCGAGCAGCACGGCGAACCCGTCGTCGTCCAGGATCGGCGCCTTCACCGCGACCGCCTTGTCGTACTTGCTCCCGGGGTCGGCGCCGACCACGACGAAACCGGTCTTCTTCGACACCGAGCCGGTGACCTTGCCGCCGCGCTCCTGGATCGCGGCGATCGCCTGGTCGCGGCTGTGGTCGCGCAGGGAGCCGGTCACCACCACGGTGACCCCCGTGAGCGGGCCGGGGGCGGCGTCGGACTCGGTGTCGGCCATCCGGACCCCGGCCTGGCGCCACTTCTCCACCACACCGAGGTGCCAGTCGACGGCGAACCAGTCGCGCACCGCGGCAGCGATCGTGGGGCCCACGCCCTCGGCGGCGGCGAGCTCCTCCTCACCGGCGGCCATCAACCGGTCCAGCGAACGGAACTCGCGGGCCAGCGCCTGGGCGGCGGTCGGGCCGACGTGCCGGATGGACAGGGCCACCAGGACCCGCCACAGCGGCACGTCCTTGCGGGTCTGCAGGTTGGTCAGGAGCTTCTGGCCGTTGGCCGACAGGGTGCCGTCCTTCTTCGTGAAGAAGTCGGTCTGCTCGAGCTGCCCGGCGTCGAGGAAGAAGATGTCGCCCTCGTCCTCCAGCAGGTGGCTCTGCAGCAGCGCGATCGCCGCCTCGTAGCCCAGCACCTCGATGTCGAAGGCGCCGCGGCCGGCCACGTGGAAGACGCGCTCCCGCAGCTGCGCGGGACACGACCGGGCGTTCGGGCAGCGGATGTCGGCGTCGCCCTCCTTCTCGAAGGCCAGCTCGGTGCCGCACTCGGGACAGTGCGTGGGCATCACGAACTCGCGTTCGGAGCCGTCCCGGGCCGCCACCACCGGACCGAGGACCTCGGGGATGACGTCGCCGGCCTTGCGGATGACGACGGTGTCGCCGATCAATACGCCTTTGCGCTTGACTTCGGAGGCGTTGTGCAGGGTGGCCAGCTGGACGGTCGAGCCGGCGACCTTGACCGGCTCCATGAAGGCGAACGGGGTGACCCGGCCGGTGCGACCCACGTTGACCCGGATGTCGTGCAGCTTGGTCGTCGCCTCCTCCGGGGGGTATTTGAAGGCGATGGCCCACCGCGGGGCGCGGCTGGTGGAGCCCAGCCGGCGCTGCAGCGCCACCTGGTCGATCTTGACCACCACGCCGTCGATCTCGTGCTCGACGGCGTGCCGCTGCTCGCGGTAGCGCTCGATGTAGGCCCACACCGCCGCCAGGTCAGGGACGACCTCGTAGCGGGTGCTCACCGGCAGGCCCAGCGCCGCGAGCCGCTCGTAGGCCTCGGACTGCCGCTCGGGCTCGAAGCCCCGGCGGGCGCCGATGCCGTGCACGACCAGCCGCAGGGGCCGGGTCGCGGTCACCTTGGGATCCTTCTGCCGCAGCGAGCCGGCGGCGGCGTTGCGCGGGTTCGCGAAGGGGGCCTTGCCGGCCTCCACCTGGGCGGCGTTGACCTCGGCGAAGGCGGCCACCGGGAAGTAGACCTCGCCCCGCACCTCGACCAGGTCGGGCACGTCGTCCCCGGACAACTGGTCGGGGACGTCGTCCATGGTGCGGACGTTGGCGGTGACGTCCTCCCCCGTCGTCCCGTCACCGCGGGTCGCCGCGCGGACCAGCCGGCCGCGCTCGTAGACCAGGTCGATGGCCAGGCCGTCGACCTTCAGCTCGCACAGGTAGCCGGCGCCCTCGGCGCCGTCCCGGTCGGCGCGGGCGGCCCACGCCGACAGCT
>JAOPWG010000409.1 GCA_025965775.1 Modestobacter sp.
TGCGCAGCCTGGAGTTGGCCCTGGCCGGCACCTCGCCCTACCGGGACGTCGCCGCCGGCCTGCACGTGCTGGCCACCCGCCCGGCGGACGGTTGACGCAGCCGTGAGCCTGCCCGCGGACCTGCAGCGGCCGGTCTACGGCGCCGCCAACCTGGCCGACGTGCTGCCGGGGGTCGCCGCCGCCCTCGGGGTGACGGTGGCCCGCGGTGACCTCCCAGCCGACCCGCTCGACCTCACCGGCGCGCTGGCCGGTGCCCGCCGGGTCGCGGTGCTGCTGATCGACGGGCTGGGCGCCGACCTGCTGTGCGCCCACCCCGAGGACGCCCCGGTGCTGAGCGGGCTGGCCGCGCCGGCCGGCGTGCTCACCGCGCCCTGCCCCAGCACGACCCCGGTCAGCCTCACCACCCTCGGCACCGGGCGGCCGCCGGGAGCCCACGGCGTCCTCGGCTTCGTCACCGACGTCCCGGGCGAGGACCGCACCCTCAACCACATCCGCTGGACCGACGACCCCGACCCGCTGCAGTGGCAGGACGCGCCCACCGTCTTCGAGCAGACCGCCGCCGCCGGGGTCGCCAGCGCCGCCGTCGGGCCGCACACCTTCGCCCGGTCCGGACTCACCCGGGCCGCCTACCGGGGCGCGGACTACACGGCCGCCTACAGCCCCGGCGACCTGGTCGCGGTGGTGCACCAGTGCCTGAGCGCCGGGCCGCGGTCCCTGGTGTACGGCTACCACGCCGACCTGGACCTGACCGGCCACATCCGGGGCGTCGACTCGGCCAGCTGGCGCAACCAGCTGGGCGTGGTGGACCGGCTCGTCGAGCAGCTGATCGCCGGGCTCCCCGACGACGGCGCGCTGCTGGTCACGGCCGACCACGGCATGCTGGACGTACCCGAGGACACCCGCTTCGACGTCGACGCCGTCCCCGAACTCGCCGAGGGCGTCCGGGTGGTCGCCGGGGAGCCCCGCGCCCGCTACGTGCACGCCCGGCCCGGTGCCGCCGACGACGTGCTGGCCACCTGGCGCGCCGTTCTCGCCGACCGCGCCTGGGTGGTCAGCCGGGACGAGGCGGTCGACAGCGGCGTCTTCGGGCCCGTCCGGCCCGAGCTCGCCGACCGGATCGGCGACGTCGTGGCCCTGGCCCGGGGCAGCTGGGCGCTGACCGCGACCCGGGGCGAGCCCTTCCCCTCCATGCTCGCCGCTTACCACGGCTCGCTGACGGCGACCGAGCTGGCGATCCCGCTGCTCGTCGCCCGCGGTGTCGCGCTGGGCTGAGCCCCGGTCAGGCAGGCGTGGCCGGCCGCGCGACCCGCAGCTCCAGGGGGTGCCAGGTCCGCCAGCGACCCGGCTGCGCCGCGGCGCAGGTCAGGCGGTGGGCCCGCTCGGACAGCCAGCTCTCCACGGTGACGACGAGGTCGCCGTCCGGACCGGTCAGGGTGACCGCCCACCGCTCCACGCCCGGGGACGGGGAGGCCAGCGACCGCACTCCGCGGGGCGGCAGGTCCTCGACGCCGAGCAGCCCGAGCTCCACGCGGGCGTGGTGCTGCGCGGCCTGCGCCGGTGCCGGCAGGCCGGCCCGTCCGCGCAGCCAGGGCAGCACCACCTGACCCCGCTCCGCGGCGTACACCAGCTCCTCGCCGTCGTCGGGTACCTGGCCGTAGACGTGTCCGTGGGGGAGCACCACGACGTTGGCCGCGAACCGGTCGCCGCCCAGGTGGCTTGTCTCCCAGACGTCACCGGGGTCGGCCGGCAGCGATCGTGCCAGCGGTCGGCCACGGACGGCGCAGCACGCGTCGTGCGCACCGTGGGTGCACACCAGGTAGGTCGGCGCCTGCGACGGGGTACCGACGCTGCCGTCCCACGGGGCGTCCAGCAGTTCGGCGTCGGTCGTCCGGGTCGACCACCACACGGTCGCCTCGCCGGGGCTGATGTCGGCCACCGCCCAGCGACGACCGGAGTCGGTCAGCCGGTCCCCGGGACGGCGGACCATCTGGACCCGGATGCCGGCCTCCCGTGCCCGGGCCGCCAGCCGCGGCGCCACCTCCTGGTCGAAGCGGGACTCCAGCAGCGCATCGCGGCCCCACGGCCCGGGCTGCTCGACCAGCAGCCAGCGGCGGGCCGGCGGGGCCGTCGCGGTGGGGGAGTCCCCCCGCAGCAACGCCTGGACCGAGCACCGCGACGGGTCCAACCGGCCGACCGGCCGGGCGCGGGGCGCCGCCGGCTCGCCGGCCGTGCCGTCGTCCTCCTCGTCCGGGGCCGGGCCGACGCCGGGGTCGCCGCTCACCTGTGCGGTAGGGCGGTGCTCTGCAGCTGTCGGCCGTGCCGGGATGTCACCCACGGTCCCCATCGTGCCCGCCGGGGCCCGGCCGGCGGTCGGCGGTCGCGTCCGGCACGACCGCCACCGACTCGGTGACCAGCCGGCGGGCGAGGGTCAGTTGCTCGTCGGAGTCCAGGCCGGGCAGGTCGGCCACCGTCAGCTCGCCCGCGGCCAGCAGCGCGGCCAGCGCCGGCCGGGTCGAGGCCGGCAGCTCCAGGGACCGCCGCCCGATGACCAGGGTCACCCGGTCGGCGACGGCCTCGCGGAGCTGGACGCGCAGCAGCGGACGGACCCGCAGCAGCGTGTCCCCGTCCAGGGCTGCCGCGGCGGCCGACTGGGCCAGCGGGGCCACCGGCTGTGGGCGCACCTGCCCCCAGCTGCGGGCACGCAGCCGGTCGGCCACCTCGGCCGGGTCGAGCCGGTCCAGCCACCGGTGCAGCCCGGCCAGCGCCGCAGCGACGTCCTCGGCCGCGGCGGCCGGGTCGGCCAGGTCGACGCCCAGGGGCAGGGAGCCCCGCAGCTCGGCGTCGTCGGCGGCCAGCGTGCGCACCAGGTCCAGTGCGGACTCGACGGCTCCCCACCGGGTCACCGGGTGCACGCCGACGGTCAGGTGCGCGCTGATCCGGCCCAGCGCGACGGCCGAGTGGAGGTAGCCGCGGGGCAGGTAGAGAGCGTCCCCGGGGCGAAGCACGGTGTCGATCACCGGCGCGCGCTCGGCGGCGGCGGCGACCTCGGCCGGCCGGTCGGTCCAGGGCTGGTTGCGCAGCGGGTCGGTGAGCACCGGCTCGTGGATGGTCCAGTGCTTCTCGCCGGCCACCTGCAGCACGAACACGTCGTGCACGTCGTAGTGCGGGGAGAACCCGCGCGAGGACGGCGGGGTGATGTAGGCGTTGACCTGCGTGGGGTGCCCGAGGTCGGCGGCGAGCTGGCCGGCG
>JAOPWG010000411.1 GCA_025965775.1 Modestobacter sp.
ACGAGCTGTGGCGTGAGTTGCGCGGCGGTGAGCAGGAGGTGCACCGGATCGGGGACTGCGTGGCGCCGCGCCGGATGTCGGCGGCCACCGTCGAGGGCGAGCGCGTGGGAGCAGCACTGTGAGCCACCGGCTGGCCGACGCGACGTGGCCGGAGCTGACCGGGCGGCCGCTGGTCGTCGTTCCGCTGGGGGCGGTGGAGCAGCACGGCCCGCACCTGCCGCTGGCCACCGACGCGGTCGTGGCGACCGCCGTGGCGGAGTCCGCCGTTCCGGCGCTGGACGGCGCGCTGCTCGCACCGACGCTGGCCTACGGCGCGAGCGGCGAGCACGAGGGCTTCCCCGGCACGGTGTCGATCGGCACCGAGGCGCTCAGCGGCCTGCTCGTGGAGTACGGCCGCTCCGCCGGCCGCTGGGCCGGCCGGCTGCTGGTGGTCAACGGCCACGGCGGCAACCTGGACGCGCTGCGGACGGCGGTGCCCCTGCTGCGCGCCGAGGGGCGGGACGTCGCCTGGTTCCCGTGCGGAACGCCGGGAGGTGACGCCCACGCCGGCCGCACCGAGACGTCATTGATGTTGCACGTGGAACCGACTGGGGTGCGCAAGGCGCGGGCCGCGGCGGGGGAGACCGCGCCGATCGGCGCGCTGCTGCCCCGGCTGCGGGCCGAGGGCGTGCGCGGGGTGAGCCCCAACGGCGTCCTCGGCGACCCGGCCGGCGCGTCGGCGGAGGAGGGTGCCGGGCTGCTGGCGGCGATGGTGGAGCGGCTGGTCGCCGCCGTCCCGGCGTGGCGGGTCGACGCCACCGGTCGCCTGCTGGGCTGACCACCCCCGGGGTCCGTCAGAGGGCGCCGGCGAACAACGGGACGGCGTTCTCCAGGGGGTACTGGATGCCCAGCGCCGAGCTGCTGGAGAAGGTGTCCACCAGCGTGGTGTCCTCGAGCACGACGCTGTGGCCCTGCGGCACCGAGGGAAGGGCCTGGAACAGCGGGTTCCCGGAGATCTCGGTGGCCGCGACGAAGATCGGGAAGACCACGGTGGGCGGGCATGAAGTCGACCGGCCGTCGCCCTGGACGTAGGCGCCGAAGCCCCGCCGACGCGTACGCGGCCACGGCGACCTCGGTGGCGGCGAACTCCGGGTGGGCCGTGGCGGCCTCGGTGAACTGCTGGTCGACCTCATCGGCCAGCGAGCGGGCCTCCTGGTCCTTCCCAGCGCCTGGCCGACCAGGTCCAGCTGCTGCTGCTGCTGCTGCCGTGAGGTCTGGTACGGGCCGACCCCGTCGGGCCGGCCGACGGTCGGCGCGATCATGCGCAGCGCGTCGTAGCGCTCCCGGGTGCCGTCACCTCGGATGAGCGGAGAGGTCGACATGCATGCTCCTCGGTAGGTCAGGGAGGCCTACCGAGCACACGAAGATCACGGCGCAGCCACGCATCCGTGCGGGGGAACAGCCGACCGCCCCGCGCGGTTCCGTCCGGTGTCGCGATCAGCCCACCCCAGTGGGGGTGGACGTCCCGCGCAGGACGAGAGGAACGCCATGAGGAACGGCATCCACCCCGAGTACCGCACCGTCGTCTTCCGGGACAGCGCCACCGGCGCCACCTTCCGGACGCGGTCCACGGTCGCCACGAGCCAGACCATCGAGCTGGACGGCGAGACCCTGCCGCTGGTGGCGGTGGAGACCAGTGCCTCCTCGCACCCGTTCTGGACCGGTGACCAGCGGGTGATCGACACCGCGGGCCGGGTCGAGAAGTTCCGCCGGCGCTACGGGACGCGCACCCGCTGACCGCCCGCACTCCCCGCCGCCGGTGGGTCCGCCGAGGACCTGCCGGCGGCGGCGTGCGTTCCCAGCCCTTAGCGTGAGGGCCCCGACCCAGGAGGAGGAACCCGTGATCTTCATCGTCGTGAAGTGGACGATCCACCCCGACCGCGCCGACGAGTGGCTGTCCCTCGTCGACGACTTCACGCAGGCCACCCGCGCCGAGGAGGGCAACCTCTTCTTCGAGTGGAGCCGCAGCGTCGACGCGGACAACGTGTTCACGCTCGTCGAGGCCTTCCGGGACGCCGACGCCGGTGCGGCGCACGTGCAGTCCGAGCACTTCAAGACGGCGACCGCCTGGATGGGCGACCTGGTCACCAAGAAGCCCGACCTCGTCTACGTCGAGGCTCCCGGGCAGGACGGCTGGGGCGAGATGGGCGAGGTCACCCCGACCCGCAGCTGACCGGGCCGTCGTCCCCCGCGGTTAGGGTCCCCGCTGCAGCGGGGGGACACCCTCGTACGCCCGAGGGAGGACACCGCCAGATGTCGCACACGTACACCGAGGACGCCGGCCCCGGGGCACCGGCCGGGGCCTCGCGGGTGGCGGTCGAGACCAACGGCATCAACGTGATCGCCGAGAGCGAGCGCAAGGGCACCCCGCGCTCGCTGTTCTGGCCCTGGTTCGGCGCGAACGTCAGCGTGCTGGGGCTGGGCTACGGCTCGTTCACCCTCGGCTTCGGCATCTCCTTCTGGCAGGCCACGATCGCCGGCGTCATCGGGATCGTGGTCAGCTTCCTGTTCTGCGGGTTGATCGCGACCGCCGGCAAGCGGGGCTCGGCCCCCACCCTGGTGCTCAGCCGGGCGGCGTTCGGCGTGACCGGCGGCCGGGTGCCCGCCGTCCTGTCCTGGGTGCTCACCGTCGGCTGGGAGACGGTGCTGACCTCGCTGGCGACCCTGGCCACGGCCACCGTCTTCACCCGGCTCGGCTGGGGCGGCGGGACGGCGACGCAGGTGGTCGCGCTGCTGGTGGTCGCCGCCCTGGTCGTGGCCGGTGGGGTGCTCGGCTTCGGCCTGATCATGCGCATGCAGACCGTGATCACCGTCGTCACCGGGGTGCTCACGGTCGTCTACCTGGTCCTGGTGGCCGACGACATCGACTGGTCGGCGGTGCGCGCCCTGCCGTCGGGTTCGACCGCGGCGTTCATCGGCGCGCTGGTCTTCGTCATGACCGGCTACGGCTTCGGCTGGGTCAACGCCGCCGCCGACTACTCGCGCTACCTGCCGCGCACCGCCTCCACCCGCGGCGTCGTCGGCTGGACGACGTTCGGCTCGGCGCTCGCCCCGATCGTCCTGCTCGTCGTCGGCCTGCTGCTGGCCGGCTCCTCCGGCGACCTGTCCACGGCCATCGGCGCGGACCCGATCGGGGCGCTGGCCACCCTGCTGCCCACCTGGTTCCTCGTCCCCTTCGTGGTCGTGGCGGTGCTCGGTCTGATCGGCGGCGCGCTGCTGGACATCTACTCCTCCGGGCTCGCGCTGCTGTCGGCCGGCGTGCGCATTCCCCGCCCGGTGGCCGCCTCCGTCGACGGCGCGCTCATGGTGCTCGGCACGATCTGGGTGGTGTTCATCGCCAAGGGCGACTTCTTCTTCCAGTTCCAGGGCTTCCTGATCACCCTGGGCGTCCCGGTGGCCGCCTGGTGCGGGATCGTGCTGGCCGACCTGCTGCTGCGCCGTCGCGACTACGCCGAGCCCGACCTGTACGACCCGCGCGGCCGGTACGGCGCCGTCCCGCCGGTGCCCCTGCTGCTCCTGCTGGTCGGGTCGGTGCTCGGCTGGGGTCTGGTCACCAACACCTACGCCGGGTGGTTGCAGTGGCAGGGGTACCTGCTCGGGCCGTTCGGGCTGGGCGGGAAGAACGGGGACTGGGCCTTCGCCAACCTCGGGGTGCTGGTCGCCCTGGGCGTCGGGTTCGCCGGCACCCTGCTGCTGCGCCGGGGCGCCGTCCGGGCGCAGGAGTCGGTCGCCCGGTGAGCGCGCCTGGCGACGGGACGCTGGTCGTCGTCGACGTCCAGCGGGTGTTCGCCGAACCCGGCCAGCCCTGGGCCGCACCGCGCTTCGCCGAGGTCCACCCACGGATCCGGCGCCTGGTGGCCGCGTTCGCCGGGCGGGTCGTGCACACCCGGTTCGTGGCGCCGTCGCAACCGACCGGCGCCTGGGTGGACTACTACGCGCAGTGGCCGTTCGCCCGGCAGCCGCCGTTTGCCCCGCTCCACGAGCGGGCGCTGCAGGCCATGGCGCTGTACGCCCCGCTGCTCACCCTCACCACCACCGACGCTGTCCTCGCCGGGTGAGGGGTCTCCCGCCACCGCCTGCGGAGCGCCTGCCCGACGGCTTCGCCGTCCGGCTGGACCCGGGCACCCGGCGCCGCGACGACGGGACGGCGCTGCTCGGCGGCTCACCGCTGCGGCTGATGCGCCTGGCGCCGGCCGCCCGTCCCCTGCTGGCCGGGGAGCGGCTGGAGGTCACCGACGCCCGCACCGCGACCCTGGCCGCCCGGCTGCTGGACGCCGGGCTGGCGCACCCCGAGCCGCGGGCCGGCTCCACCCCGGCGCGCGAGGTCACGGTCGTCGTCCCGGTCAAGGACCGCACCGCGGGGCTCGACCGGCTGCTCACCGCGCTGCGTGCCGACCCCGGCACCGCCGGCTGCCCGGTGGTGGTGGTCGACGACGGCTCCGCCGACCCCGCCGCGGTGGCCGCCGTCGCCCGGGCGTGGGGTGCCGAACTGGTCCGTCACGACCGGGCCCGTGGTCCCTCGGCGGCCCGCAACGCCGGCCTGTGCCGCGCCACCACGGTCGCGGTCGCCTTCGTCGACAGCGACTGCGTGCCCGTCGCCGGCTGGCTGGACCGGCTGGCCGGGCATCTGGCCGATCCGCGGCTGGCGCTGGTCGCTCCGCGGATCACCGCGTTGCCGCATCCGGCCCCGGGTTGGGTGGGCAGGTACGAGGCGATCGTCAGCGCGCTGGACATGGGCCCGCGGCCCGCACCGGTCGCCCCGCGCAGCGCCGTGTCCTACGTGCCCAGCGCCGCCCTGCTGGGCCGCCGCAGCGCGCTGGGCGACGGGTTCGACGAGTCCATGCCGGTGGCCGAGGACGTCGACCTGGTCTGGCGGCTGGTCGCCGCCGGCTGGCGGGTCCGGTACGAGCCGGCCGCCCAGGTGGCCCACGACCACCGGACGCAGCCGGGGGAGTGGCTGCGCCGGCGCGCCTTCTACGGCACCGGCGCCGCCCTGCTGGCCCAGCGGCACGGCTCCGCGGTCGCGCCGATCGTGATCTCGCCGTGGTCCGCCGCGGCCTGGGGGCTGGCGCTGGCCGGCGG
>JAOPWG010000247.1 GCA_025965775.1 Modestobacter sp.
CGCATGTCCTGGTAGCGCTGCTCCATCTCCTCGACCAGCCAGGCCAGCGCGGTGGCGGCCTTCTTCGGGTCGGTGATGATCGGCGTGATCAGGTGCGGGATGCCGTCGTAGGGCGTCAGCTCGACCATCTTGGGGTCGATCAGGATCATCCGCAGCTGGTCCGGGCTGGCCCGCAGCAGCAGCGAGGTCAGCAGCGAGTTGATGCAGCTGGACTTGCCGGCACCGGTGGCGCCGGCGACCAGCAGGTGCGGCATCTTCGCGAGGTTGGCGCAGACGAAGCCACCCTCGATGTCCTTGCCCAGGCCGACCAGCATCGGGTGCGGGTCGGACTTGGCGGCCTGCGACCGCATGACGTCGCCCAGGCTGACGGTCTCGCGGTCGGTGTTGGGCACCTCGATGCCGACCGCGGACTTGCCCGGGATCGGCGCCAGGATGCGGATGTTGTCGTTGGCGACGGCGTAGGCGAGGTTGCGGGTCAGCGCGGTGATCTTCTCGACCTTGACCGCCGGGCCGAGCTCGACCTCGTAGCGGGTCACCGTCGGGCCGCGGGTGAAGCCGGTGACCGCGGCGTCGATGTTGAACTGCTCGAGCACGCCGGTGATCGCCTCGATGGCGACGTCGTTGGCCTTGGACCGGGCCCGCGGCGGGGTGCCCGGGCGCAGCACGCTCAGCGGCGGCAGGGTGTAGTTGCCCTCGACCGGCTGGATGGCCAGCTGCTCGGGCTCGGTGATCGGCGGCAGGTCCTCGGGGGGCGCCGTCCGGTCGACGATCGGGGGACGACGGAGCTGCACCGTCTCCGGCGGGGTCTGCACGGTGGCCGTGGGGGCGTCGTCGAGCGCGCCGTGGTCGATGACACCGGTGTCCAAGGCGTCCTCGACCGCGGGCGCCCGCCGTGCCTTGCGGGTACGGGGGGCGGGCGCGGGCTCCTCGTCCTCGTACTCGTCGTACTCCTCGTCGTAGCCGTCCTCGTCCCGGCCCAGCTTCTGGTCGACGTACTCGCGCAGCCGCTCGGGCACCTGGTGCACCGGGGTGGCGGTGACCACCAGCAGCCCGAAGACGGCGAGCAGGACCAGCAGCAGGACCCCGACCACGACACCGAGCCCGGCGGTCAGCGGGGTGCCGACCGCCCAGCCGAGCACGCCGCCGGCCCCACCGGGGGTGTTCTCGGGCGTCGGGGCCTCGCCGGTGACGTGGACGATGCCGGCCACGGCCGCGATCACGCACAGCCAGCCGATGGTCAGCCGGCCGCGCGCCTCCGGGTGGGGCGGGTGGCGCAGCAGGCGCAGCGCGACCAGGAAGAGGATGACCGGCAGGACGACGACCAGCGAACCGATCACCCAGTGGACGCCGTCGGTGACCGCGGCGCCGACCGGGCCGATGCCGTGGGTCCAGGCCGCGGCCCCGATGACGATGGCCAGCCCGAGGACGGCGAGGCCCACCCCGTCGCGGCGGTGCTCGGGAGCCAGCGGCTCGGCCTCCTCCGGGCGGGCGACCGACCGGGCCAGGCCTCCCGCGCCCCGGGCCAGCAGCGACCAGGTACCGGCGGCGGCACGCCAGGCGCCCGCGCTCAGCGGGGACTGCTGCTTGCGGGCTGCGGGCCTGCGGGCGGCGGTGGAGCCACGCTTGGCCGGGGGCCGCTTCTTGGCCGCGGTGCTGCCGGAACGGGGGCGCGTCGAGCCACCGCCACGCGCCGGCCGCCGGTTCGACGTCGTCGCGCGTGCAGGCATGCGTCGACGGTAACCGGACGGCTGGTACCTGTGGGGCAGGCGAGGCAGCGTGTCCGGCCCCGGCCCCGACCCCCGCCCCCCTGGTTACGGTCGGGCCGTGACCGACGCGCAGCGCACCCTCCCCTACGGCAGCTGGCCGACCCCCGTCACCTCCGAGCTGGTGGTCCGGGCGGCCGCCCGGCTCGGCGAGGTCGTCGTCGACGGGACCGACGTCTGGTGGGCCGAGTCCCGGCCGAGCGAGGGCGGCCGGACGGTGCTGGTGCGCCGGTCCGCCGACGGCACCACCACCGATCTGCTCCCCCCGCCGTGGAACGCCCGCACCCGGGTGCACGAGTACGGCGGCGGCGCGTGGACGGTGGCCGGCGGGAACGTGTGGTTCACCGGCTTCGCCGACCAGCGGCTGTACCTCGTGGCCGCTGGTAGCAGCGAGCCGGTCGCGGTGACCCCCGAGCCCGAGCTGCCGGCCGGGGTACGCCACGCCGACCTGCGGGTCACCCCCGACGGCGCCGCGGTGATCGCCGTCCGGGAGACGCACGCGGCCAGTGGCGCGGCGGCCGACGTCGTCCACGAGGTGGTGCGGGTGGAGCGTGACGGGACGAGCACCGTGCTCGTGACCGGGCCGGACTTCGTCTCCGACCCGCGCCTGTCCCCCGACGGCCGCTCGCTGGCCTGGTTGCAGTGGCAGCACCCGGACATGCCCTGGGACGCGGCCGAGCTCGTCGTCCGTGGGCCCGACGGCACCGAGACGGTGGTGGCCGGCGGTCGGTCCGGGGCCGTGCCGGAGTCCGTCGTCCAGCCGACCTGGGACGCCGACGGCACGCTGTGGTTCCTCGCCGACCGCACCGACGCCTGGTCGCTGTACCGCTGGCGACCCGGCGGCGAGCCCGAGCTCGTGCTTGACACCGGCAGCGACATCGCCGGCCCGCAGTGGGTGTTCGGGCAGAGCCGCTTCACCCTGCTCGGCGACGGCCGGGTGGTGCTGGCCTACGGCCGGGACGGTGCCGACCGGCTGGCCGTCCGGGAGCCGGACGGGACGCTGCGTGAGTTCGACCTCGAGTACGCGGCCTTCGGCCAGCTGGCCGCGGCCGGCACGTCGGTCGTCGGTGTCGCCGGCGGCCCGGCGTCCGAGCCGGTGGTGCTGCGCGTCGGGGTGGACGACGGGACCAGCGAGGTGCTGCGCCCGGCGCGGGACCTCGGGCTGGACCCGGGCTGGTTCTCCCGCCCCGAGCACGTCACCTTCCCCACGGTGGCCGGCGACTCCGCGGACGGACGGCCGGGTGTCGGCGAGGCCCACGCCCTGGTCTACCCGCCGACCAACCCGCAGGTGACCGGGCCGGCCGACGAGCGCCCGCCGCTGCTGGTGCTCGTCCACGGCGGGCCGACGTCTGCGGCGCGGGCGGTGCTGGACCTGGGGGTGCAGTACTGGACCTCCCGCGGGTTCGCCGTCGCCGACGTCGACTACCGCGGCTCCACCGGCTACGGCCGTCGGTACCGCGACGCGCTGCAGGGCCGGTGGGGCGTCGCCGACCTCGACGACGTCGTCTCCTGCGCCCGCTGGCTGGCCGACGCCGGCCGGGTGGACCCGGCGCGGATGGCCATCCGCGGCGGCTCGGCCGGCGGCTACACGACACTGGCCGCGCTGACCTTCCGGCCCGGCGTGTTCGCCGCCGGGGCCAGCCACTACGGCGTGGCCGACCTGGCCGCGCTGGCCGCGGACACGCACTCGTTCGAGTCCCGCTACCTCGACGGGCTGATCGCGCCGTGGCCGGCCGGCGCCGACGTCTACGCCGCGCGCTCCCCCATCCACCACACCGACG
>JAOPWG010000459.1 GCA_025965775.1 Modestobacter sp.
CCTGCTGCCGGGAGGCGCGCAGCTCGGCGCCGAGGGCCGCGGTCGGCGCGAGTCGCCGGCCGGGCCGACCGTGGGCGAGGAGCCCGGTGATCCGGCGGGCCAGTCGCAGCGCCAGCACCACCACCACCAGCGCGACGGTCGTGGACCACGCGCCGCCGGGAGCGAGGCGGTCGGTCACGCGGAGGACGACGGCGGAGCCGCACGCGACGATCGCGGTGAGCAGGACGGCGAGCAGCGTGCGGCGCAGCACGAGGCCGCAGTCGCACCCCCGGTCCGCAGAGAGCCAGCGGTGTCCGCCCGAACCGCCCGTGTGGGCCACCGGGCCAGTCTCCCGCGCCGGCCGGCAGCGCCCAAGGCCTCCGGTGATGAACGGGTGGTGGTGCCTGCACGACCCGCAGAGGCATGGCTGCACCCTCGCGGCGGACGTGCCCGGCTGAGAGCGTGACGAGCGCGGCCAGCGAGGGCCTGGCCCCGCCCCGGAGGTCGACCATGACCAGCACCGTTGCCACGCACCCCGGCCGGAAGACGCCTCGGGTCCGGAGCCACCGGATGCGCCGCCCCCTGGCGGTCACCGCGCTCGCGGTCGCGCTGGTCGGGGCCGTCACTCCCGCCGCGGCGGCTCGTACCACCGCGGTCCCCAGCGCCCTGGTCGTCGTCGAGTCGTGCACCACGGTCACCGCCCGTGCCGACTACGCCCCGGGCCTCACGCCCACCGCTCGCAACCAGATCGTCATGCTCACGGGCACCTTGGACGGCTGCGCCGGTGCCGGCGGGGCACCGCAGCCCGGGCCGGGGCGCATCTTGGCCGATCTCACCGGATCCTCGCGGGTCGGCGCCGTCTCGGCGAAGGGTCCTGTGTCGATCACCTGGCCCACGTCGGCCGGGCTCAACATCAGCTCGGGCACCGGCACGCTCACCGGGCCGGGCGCGGGAAACGTCTTCACGCTGAACGTGGCCATCGGCACCGGCGCGTTCCCCGGCGCCCCGGCGAACACGGCCTTCCGCGTCGACAGGACCACCGGGAACGGCACCAACCGTCGGCCGGTGATAAGTCAATTCCTCACCAACACCGTTCCGCTGACGGTCAAGCGGAACCTCGGCTGACCTGCTGCCTCTGGTGCTCCGGCCCCCGGTGGCCGGGGCACCACCGTGCCCGGGCGGCGCCGGGCGTTCAGGAGGCGTGGGCATCCGGGTCCGACGGTGGGTCCGGCGGGGTGCACGCCCCTTCCGGCACGGTGTGCCGGACCAGCTGGGCGCCGGTCGCGTCGCCGGTCAGTTCGTGCCGGGTGCCGTCCGCGGCGACCTCGGGGGCGAGCCCGTCGAGCTGGTCGCGCCCGTAGCGGTACCCGACGGCGATCAGCGCCGCGACCGGCACGGACAGGAAGGCGCCGACGATGCCGGCCAGGCTGCCGCCGGCGGTCACCGCCAGGATCACCACGGCGCCGTGCAGGTTCAGGCTCCGGCCCTGGATGATCGGCGAGAGCACGTTCCCCTCGAGCTGCTGGACCGCCAGCACGATGCCCAGCACGATCAGCGCCTTGGTCACCCCCACGCTGACCAGCGCGATCAGCACGGCGAAGGCGCCGGCCACGAAGGCCCCGATGATCGGCACGAAGGCGCCGAAGAAGGTCAGCACGGCCAGCGGCAGGACGAGGGGCACGCCGAGGAACAGCAGCCCCAGGCCGATGAAGAAGGCGTCGATGAAGCCGACGAAGGCCTGCTGCCGGATGAACTCCGACAGCGTCTGCCACGCCTTGAGCGAGAGTGCGGCGACGTGCGGGGCCGCGCGGGGGCCGGTCTGTGCGGCCAGCCACGGGGTCCAGCGCGGTCCGTCCTTGAGGAAGAAGAACGTGAGCACCAGCGCGAGGACCAGGTTCAGCAGGGCATTGCCGATCGTGGCGGCCGTGGACGCGGCGTACCCGGCGATGTTCTGTGCGTTGTTCTGCACCGTGTTGATCAGTGAGTCGACGGCGTTGCCGACCTGGTCCCGGCCGAGGTTGAAGGGCGGGCCGGACAGCCACCCCTGGACCTGCTGGAGTCCGCCGCTCACCCCGTCGGCCAGGTTCTGGACCTGGCCGGCCACCTGCGGGGCGATCACCGCGATGATCCCGCTGATCGCCCCGAGGAACACCAGCAGCACGACGGCCGCGGCCAGCGCCGGCGGACAGCCGTGTCTGCGGAGGAAGCGGGTCGCCGGCCAGAGCACCGTGCTGAACAGCAGCCCGAGGACGACCGGGAGCAGGACGACCCAGAGCTCGCCCAGCACGTAACCGATGACGACGATCGCCGCGACGATCAGCAGCAGCTGCGCGGAGGCGATCGCCACCCGTCGGCCGGCGGTCTGCATCCGCTGCATGCGGTCGGGGCTCGGTGCCGGGGCCCGGGTGCCCACCGAGCCCGGTTCGGCGGTCGTGCTGCCTGCGGGGGCAGGGGCGGCGGCGTCGCCGGAGCTCTCTGGCATGGGGGGATCCCAGCACATGGGGTGGGGCAGGACCCGCCGGCCACGCGGCCGGGGGAGGGCGGTCGGGGCAACAGCGGTCCGTGGCGCGGCCGTCGGCGGCCGGTCGTAGGTTGCTCGCATGCCCAAGACCGCCACCGCCGACCGTGTCGACCGCGACGAACTGCTCGCCTTCCTCCGCCCCCGCCACCGGGCGGTGCTGATGACCCGGAAGGGCGACGGCAGCCCGCAGCTGTCGCCGGTGACCTTCGGCGTGGACGCGGAGGGCCGGGTCGTCGTCTCCACCTATCCGCAGCGCGCCAAGGTGGTCAACGCCCGCCGCGAGCCCGCGGTGTCGCTGTGCGTCCTCTCCGACGAGTGGGACGGACCCTGGGTGCAGCTGGACGGTGCGGCCGAGGTGCTCGACCTGCCCGAGGCGCTCGAGCCGCTGGTGGAGTACTTCCGCTCGATCAGTGGGGAGCACCCCGACTGGGACGAGTACCGGGCCGCCATGGCGCGTCAGGGCAAGGCGTTGCTGCGGGTGACCGTGGAGGGCTGGGGCCCGGTGGCCACCGGCGGATTCCCATCTGCCCCAGCTGACAAGGGCTGAGCCTTGCTCTGATGGATGCAAGGTGTTTCACTTGCGGGGTGTCCTTCGTGCTGACGATCGACCAGAAGGGGAGCCGCCGCACCCCCGACCGGGTCCCCGCCGCGCTGTCCGCGCTGTCCGGCGTGCCCACGGTCCTGCGGTTCGAGCGCACCGCCGGGGACGAGTTCCAGGGTGTGCTGGACGACCCCACCGTGGTCGTCGACGTGGTGCTCGACCTGGTGCGCGACGGCGGCTGGAGCATCGGGGTCGGAGCCGGGCCGGTGCAGACGCCCCTGCCGGGCAGCACCCGCGCCGGAGCCGGCACCGCCTTCCTCTGCGCCCGCGCCGCGGTCGAGGCCGCCAAGCGCCGGACCATCCGGGTCGCCGTCCGCGGGCCGGCGACGACGGCGGCCGGCGACGCGCAGGCCGTGCTCAGTGCACTGGCCGTGCTGGTCGATCGGCGCAGTCCGCAGGCGTGGGAGGCGATCGCGCTGGTCGGGTCCGGCCGGACGCAGGCCGAGGCCGCGGCCGAGCTCGGCGTGACCCGGCAGGCGGTCGGTCAGCGACTGGCGGCCGGCCTGTGGGAGGTGGAGCGGGACCTGCGGCCGACCGCGGCCCGGCTGCTCACCCAGGCGGCCGGATGAGCATCGCGACGACGACGCCCGCGTGAGCATCGCAGGGAGCGCCGGCGACCGAGGAGCGGAGCGTGGGGGGAGTCGAGCAGTGAGCATCGCGACGCTGGCACTGCTCGGCGCCCTGGTCCTCGCCGGGGGTGGGCTGGCGCTGCGCGGGGAACGCGTCCGCGGACCGCTCGGTCCGCTGCTGCTGCTCCCGGTGCTCGCCGCGGCGGCGGTGCTCGCCTGGCGGGCCGGGCGGCCTTCCGGCGCGGTGGCTGTGGCTGGGGTGCTGCTGGCCGTCGCGGCGGCGGCCGCGGGTGGTGGTCCGGTCACCACCGCGGTGCTGCGGCTGGCCGACCCGGACCGTGGGGCGAGCCGGCGCCGGGCATCGGACCCCGAGGTGCTGCGCGGCGGGGCGTGGATCGGGGTCCTCGAGCGGATCGCCGCGGCGGCCACGTTGCTCGGCGGCTGGCCCGAGGGCCTGGCCGTCCTCATCGCCGTGAAGGGGCTGGGCCGGTTCAACGAGCTGAAGGCGCCGGTCGCCGCCGAGCGGTTCATCATCGGCACGCTGGCCAGCGGCCTGTGGGCGGTCGGCTGCGCCGGGGTCGCCCTGCTTCTCAGGACCTGACCTCCGCCGGCCCCCCTCCAGGGCCTCCGCGAGCTTGCGGGTGGAGCCGGGAGGGGATCCTTCTTCAGTCGGAGAAGACCTCGATCTGCGCGCCCATCTCCACCAGCCGCTCGTAGAGCTGCTCGTAGCCGCGGGCGATGATGTCCACGTTGCGCAGCACCGACTGGCCCTTGGCGGCCAGCATCGCCAGCAGGATGCAGACCGCCGGGCGCAGGGCGGGCGGGCAGACGATCTCCGCGGCCGACCAGCGGGTCGGGCCCTCCACCAGCACCCGGTGCGGGTCCAGCAACCGGACCTCGGCGCCCAGCCGGGTGAGGTCGGACAGGTGGATCGCCCGGTTGTCGTAGACCCAGTCGTGGATGAGCGTGGCCCCGGTCGCGGCCGCGGCGATCACCGCGAAGAACGGCAGGTTGTCGATGTTCAGCCCCGGGAACGGCATCGGGTGGACCT
>JAOPWG010000473.1 GCA_025965775.1 Modestobacter sp.
CCGGCGGGGCGAGCGGGGGCGACGGTGCGGGCGGGGCGGTGCCCAGCGGGGCCGGGGCGGCCGCCCCGGCCGCACGCGCGGCGATGTCCCTGGACACCAGCAGCTGGTTCGAGTCCCAGCTGCCGCCGGCCGCCGACCAGCCGGAGGCCAAGATCGAGCTGTCCACCATCGGGGTCCAGCCCGTCCTGCCCACCACGGCGGTCCCCGCGCCGCCGCCGCTGTCGCAGGTCACCCAGGACGTGCAGGAACAGGGCGGCTACCCGCCGCCGGACCCGCAGCAGTAGCGCTCCCGGACGACGAGCGGCCGGCCCCCGAGGGGCACCAGCCGCTCGTCGTGCCGGGCCGTCAGTCCTTGAGCAGGCCCTCGCGGAGCTTGGCCAGCGTCTGGCTGAGCAGCCGGGACACGTGCATCTGGGAGATGCCGATGTCGGCGGCGATCTGCGACTGGGTCATGTTGCCGAAGAAGCGCAGGATCAGGATCCGTCGCTCCCGGGCCGGGATGGTGGCCAGCAACGGCTGCAGCGACTCCCGGTACTCCACGCCCTCCAGCGCCGCATCCTCCTCGCCCAGGGTGGCCGCCAGGGTGGGGGAGTCCTCCTCGCCGGAGAGCCGTTCGTCCAGTGAGCTGCTGCGGTAGGCGTGGGCCACCGCCAGCCCCTCGAGGACCTCCGCCCGGGGGATGCCCAGGTGCTCGGCCAGCTCGCTCGGGTTGGGCGCGTGACCGTTCTTCTGGGCCAGCTCGCCCACCGCGGCGTTCAGGGACAGGTGCAACTCCTGCAGGCGCCGCGGCACCCGTACCGACCAGCCCTGGTCGCGGAAGTGCCGCTTGATCTCCCCGGTGATCGTCGGCACCGCGAAGGACAGGAACTCCACGCCGCGGGTGGGGTCGAAGCGGTCGATCGCGGCGATCAGGCCCAGCGTGCCGACCTGCAGCAGGTCGTCGAAGGGCTCACCACGGTTGCTGAACCGGCGGGCGAAGTGCCGGACCAGCGGCAGGTGCTCCTCGACGAGGAGCTCGCGCAGCCGCTCGCGGCGCGGGTCGCCCTTCTCCAGGGTGGCGAGCTCGGCGAACAGCGGGGCGGTGCGTTCGGCCCGGCTACGGTTCTCCGACACCGGCGGGGTGGCCGCCGGTGCTCCCCCGGGGCCCTCCGCAGGCTCCTGGTCGGACGCGACCACGATGTCCTCGCCCGCTCCGTCGGTGGTTTCCCCGGCCGGCACGTCCCCCGGTGCCACGATCACATCCCCCGGTGCCGCGATCGTGGCGTCCGCGGGCTTCCGGGCCTCGGGCAGGGCACCAGCGGGCGCGGGATCCCCGCCGACCGCGGTCAACCCGGGGTCGGCCGGAGGGGTGCCCCCAGCAGCACCGAGGACGGGGGCGTCGTCGGTGGCCGGCTGGCGGGCAGCAGCCGACCGGGTCACCGTGCGACCGACACGTCGTGGTCAGGCTGCTCCACGGCGCCGCCGGCGGCCGGACGGCGCAGGTACTTGGCCAGCGCGATGCGGGCGACCGCCGTGCTGCTGCCGTCGCCGGCGGGAACCGCGGCCTGCGTGCTCGGCCCGGCGTCCACCGAGTCGACCAGGGTGTGCAGCACCGCCCAGCCGAACCCGTCGCGCGGCACGTCGGTGCCCTCGGCGGTGGGCACCCAGGCATCGATCCGCAGAGCGTCGCGGGTCGCCTCGAACACCACGGTCAGCGGGCTCCCGTGCAGGGCGATGGAGGCCAACGTCGCGCAGGCCTCGTCGACCGCGAGGCGGAGGTCCTCCACCGCGTCCAGGTCGAAGTCCATCCGCATGGCCAGGTCACCGGCCATCGCCCGCACCGCGGGCAGTTGCGTGGGCGAGGTGGGGACCCGTAGTTCCAGTCGCTCCGCACGCCGTTCGGCAGTGGGAGCGTCCGTCGTGTCGACCATCCGTCGTCTGCTCCTTCGTTCGCACCGCGCCCGGGGCGGGAGCGGGCCTGTTCATCATCGCGCACGCGGCACCGCCCGGTCCGGAGCACGACCGGGTGCGGTCGCCCCACCGGAGGCAACGACCCGGAGTGCGCGGGACTCCCCGGCGGAAACGCAGTGCCGGGGGACCTGCCCCGCGCCGCCGGCGGTGAAACCCCCGCCGGCCGAGAGAATGCCGTGACCACCCCGGCCGGGTGGCGGGGCGCCCCGGGGGGTTTGAGCCGGACGGGGTCGGCGCACCTGACCGGCGTGAGACTGCGGCGGAGCGACGTGTACGCCCCGGGCTGGACCCGGCGCCGGGCCGGCCGGGGCTTCGCCTACCACGACACCGACGGCGTCCTGATCAAGGACGACCGGCTGGACCGGCTCCGGGCGCTGGCGATCCCGCCGGCCTGGACGGACGTGTGGATCTGCCCGTGGCCCAACGGCCACATCCAGGCCGTGGGCACCGACGCGGCCGGCCGGCGTCAGTACCGCTACCACGACCAGTGGCGGGTCAAGCGGGACGCGGCCAAACACGAGCGGGTGCTGGAGATCTCCCACCAACTGCCCGACGTTCGCGACGAGGTGGTCGCCGCCCTGCGGACCCGGGGGCTGACCCGGGAGCGGGTGCTCGCCTGTGGGGTCCGGCTGCTCGACCTCGGCGCCTTCCGGGTGGGCAGCGAGCAGTACGCCGAGGACAACGGCACCTTCGGCCTGGCCACGCTCCGGCGCGACCACGTCGAGGTGCGAGGGGAGCGGGTGTTCTTCCACTACGTCGCCAAGGGGGGCATCGACCGGGAGCTCGAGCTCGTCGACCGCCCCACCGCCACCGTGGTGCGTCATCTGCTGGCGCGGCCCACGGAGCAGGGCGAGGAGCTGCTCGGCTACCCCCTGGCCGACGGCAGTTGGCACGACGTGACCAGCGATGAGATCAACGCCTACCTCAAGGAGATCTCCGGCGCCGAGATCACCGCGAAGGACTTCCGCACCTGGACGGCGACGGTGATGATGGCCGCCGCCCTGGCCGAGGCGCCGCCGCCGACCAGCCGGACGGCGCGCAGAAGGATGGTCCGGGAGGCCTACGTGCGGGTGTCCGAGCAGCTGGGCAACACCCCGGCGGTGTGCAAGGCCAGCTACGTCGACCCGCGCGTGGTCGACCGCTTCGAGCACGGCGAGACGATCGCCGACGCTCTCGGGGAGGCCACGCGGGCACCGGACGACCGGACGGCGCAGCGCACCCTCGAGGCCGGGGTCTGCGCCCTGCTCAGCGCCTGACCACGGCCACCGCGCCCGGACAGCACGACGGCGCCCCGCCGGAGCGGGGCGCCGTCGTGCTGTGGTGCCGGTGAGCCGGAGGTCAGCTCTTGTCGGCGATGGTGAACAGGTCGATCAGACCGGTGACCTCCAGCGGGCGGGTGACCGCGCGGGTGTTGGCCACCAACCGGAGCCCGACGTCCCGCGAGCGGGCCGACTTCTGGGTCTCGACCAGCACGGCCAGCCCGGCGGAGCCGAGGAACTGGACGCCGCACAGGTCGATGACCAGATCGGTGGGCTGCTGCTCCAGCTGGGTGTCCAGCGACGCGCGGAGGACCGGGGCGGTGAAGGTGTCGACCTCGCCGACCACGGTCACCGTGACCGTGCCGTCGTCGTGGGACGTCGACAGCGTGATCACGTCGTCGAAGGGCGCTTCGCCGCCGTCGGACGGGGCCGACGCGCCGCGCGGACCTTCGGCGGGCAGATCAGATGAGGTCACGGACTGCAGCTCCTCTCAGGGACGGTGCTCCGGGCATCCGTTCGACGGACAGGGTACTGCTGCACCCCGTCGTGGCCGATCGCCGCCCGGACATCGCCGGACACGGACACGGCCCGTCCGGAAAGGCGGACGGGCCGACAGCTGGCTGCTCAACCGTGGTGCCCAACCTAGTTGAGCGCTGATCGACGCACCACTCCGGCCGGCGCCCGTCCGTCCGGGCCCGGGGAGTCCCGGACTCAGCCCTCGGTGAGGTGCACCGCCCGCTCCTCGGGTCCCTCGCCGCCGGTCGGCGCCTCGCCGGTGGCGATCACGTCGTCCCCGACGGTGTCGGTGCCGGAGTCGTCGGCGCGGTCGGCGTCGACGTCCTGTTCGAGCTGCGGGACGGTGCGCTCGGGCGCCTCGGCGGCCCGCACGTCGGCCGCATCGCCGACGTCGGGCACCTCCCGAGCCAGCCGGCCGGCCAGCGACTCGCCCTCGGACTGCTCGGCCGCCGTGGTGCCGACGTCCACGCTGGCGTTGGGCCGCTCGCCGGGGACCGGCGCGAACTCGGGGTCCTCGGCGAGCGCGGAGGTGGGGTTGTCGTCGTCGGCGATCTCGGGAACGCCCTCGTCCTCGTAGGAGATGTCGCGGGCGGTCTGGCCCTCGGGCTCGGTCATGGTGCCTCCTTCCCCGCGCGGACGCGGGTCCTCGTGCCTCCGTCGTTACGACGGGTGGAGCCGGTCGGATGACCGGCGCGTGATCACGCCCCTACCCGCCGGCCGATCGGGCATACGTGAGCCAGCTCGCGAGCTGGCTCGTGCCCCGGCGGCATGGCGACCGTCCGAGCGGGTAGCGGGGCGCCATGGCGATCGCAGACGAGATACAGCGGATCGGGCGACCGGTGCGCCGGTGGGCCCGGACCCAGCAGCGGGCGTACACCAACGGTGAGGAGCGCCCGCTGGGCGCGGACCTCGGCGCGATGAGCGTCTACGCCGGGGTGGTCTCCGCAGCCGCGGCCGCCATCCGGGCCTCCGGCCGGGAGCTGCCGACCCGCATCCCCCTCGCCGACTTCGCCCTGCTGACCGTCGGCACGTTCCGGCTGGCCCGGCGGATCGCCAAGGACCCGGTGACCAGCCCGCTCCGGGCGCCGTTCACCACCTACCAGGGCACCTCGGGCGAGGCGGAGATCGCCGAGGAGGTCCGCGAGCACGGTGGTGTCAAGCACGCCCTCGGGGAGCTGCTCACCTGCCCGTTCTGCCTGGCCCAGTGGGTGGGCACCGGCTTCGTGCTCAGCTACGTCACCGCCCCCCGTGCCACCCGCCTGGCGGCGCTCACGATGACGATGGTGGCCGGCTCCGACCTCCTCCAGTTCGTCTATGACGCCATCCAGAACGGCGCGCTGCAACGGGGCGACGACGAGGAGTCCTGATCCGGGTCGGATCTGACCCGTCGGGGTGGTGCGGTGCCCGCCGCAGCCCACTCACCGCGCCGGAGGGGCCGGTACGGACCTATCCTGCGATCTTGTCGTGTCGTCGCTGGTGGCGGCACCGCGTGGGCAGGAGGCGGTCGTGCGGTCGATCTGGCGTGGCGCGGTCTCCTTCGGCCTGGTCAGCATCGGGGTGAAGCTGTACTCGGCGACCGAGGACCACGACATCCGCTTCCACCAGGTGCACAAGA
>JAOPWG010000480.1 GCA_025965775.1 Modestobacter sp.
GATCTGCACCGGCTGCGAGGTCCGGGCCGAGTGCCTGGAGTACGCGCTGGCCAACGACGAGCGCTTCGGCATCTGGGGCGGCCTGTCCGAGCGTGAGCGCCGCCGCCTGCGCCGCCGCGCCGGCTGAAACCCCACACCCTGGTGCGACCCCTGCGCACCGGAGCAGCGCCGCTCCGGCCGGGTGGTCCGCCTGCACCACCGGTGTGGTCGACTGGCTCCCGTGTTGACCCGGGTCGCCGTCGGGCGCACCAGCGTCGTCCGTGAGGTCCGCGCGGCCGCACCGCTCATGACCGACCTCGCAGCTCCTGTCACCGCTCGTGGGCCGTGGCTGACCGCCGTGCTGAACGTGCAGTCCGCCTCCCTCGTCCCCCGTGGCCGCCCGCGGGCGGTGGTGGTCGAGCAGCGTGCGGGGTGCCGCCCCGACGGGGTCGCCCTGCTGTCCTTCTCCCGCCGGGGTCCGGTGACCGCGGTGGGCGTCCTGGGCGACGCCGTCGGGCCCGTCCCCGGTGGACGCCCGACCAGCAGGTTCTACGCCCGCGACGACGACGTCGCCAGGCGACTCGCCGACGGCATGCTCCAGCAACTGCACCGGCTGCGCGGCCCGTGGACCCTGCGCCTGGGTGGGCTGCCCCTGGGTGACCCCACGCTGCGGCACCTGGCCGCTGCCCTGCCCGCCGCGTCGATGGCCACCGTGCGCAGCCGCCGGCTGGTCGACGAGCTGGACGTCGCCGCCGTCGTCCGCACGACCGACCCGGCCGAGATGGAGCGCTGGCTGCCTGCCGTGCTCTCCCGGCTGGCCGCCGCCGACCGGCCCTTCGTGCGCGCCTGCGCCCGCCTGCACGCGGCCATCGGTGCCCTCGAGCTCGCCGTCGTCCCTGCTGCCGGTGGACCCGCGGCCGGACCGCCGGCCGCCGCGCTGCTGACCCTGCTCGATCCCGGCAGCGGTGCCCGCTGGCCGTGGTGGGGCGTCTCCGACATCGGCGGCCTGCGCCGCGAGCTCGGGTCGCCCGTGGCGACGCTGTCGGCCTCGGCGGGCCTGCGGGTACTCGGCCGCCGCTGAGCGGGGCCGTCCCGGCGGCGCCTCAGCCGGGGAACTGCAGGACGTTGACGCCGGGCACGGGCGTGCTCGCCGCGCCGCCCAGGCCGATCCGCACGACGCCGGTGGCCGCCGCCCGGGCGCTGCGGACACTGCCCGCGGGGGAGACCGCGGCGGTGAGCCGGTAGGCGCGCCCGGTGTAGGCCGGCGCGCTGCCGTTGGGCCGCGTGTAGGTCGGGAAGAGCCCCACCACCTGGAGCCGGTCCCCGTCCCGGCCGACCTGCAGGTCGGGGCTGGCCAGGTCCGCGTACTCGGTGAGCGACCGGCGGCAGCCGGCCGCCAGCGGGTCGGCGGGCGGCTCGCTGGTGAAGCAGTTGAAGGTCGGCAGCCGCACGTGCGCCAGCGCGGCGGCGCCGTCGGTGCTCAGGCTCAGGCTGGGGTAGGTGACCGTGAGCCCGACCGCTCGCTGCTCGAGCACCACGCCCCCGAAGCTGAGGCTGGCCGCGACGCCCCCGCTGCCCAGGGGGACGGAGGTGAAGGCCAGGGACGCGGCGGCGGCCCCGGTCGCCGGGCCGGCCGTGGTCGGGACCGCGGGGTCCAGGCCCGGTTCGGTCGCCCGGGTCGGTGCGGTCCCGGCCGGCGTGCCGGTCGTCGTCCCCGCGCTGGGGGAGACCCCGCCGGCTGCGGCCGGTCCTGCGCCGGGGTGGTGACCGGTGGTCAGGGAGATCACCGCGGCAAGTGCGACGAGGACCACCGCCATGGTGACCATGGCCAGCACCACCGAGCGCGCCGAGTGCCCTGCGGAGCTCCCGCTGGACGCGCCCAGCGCCGTCGCCCCGGCCGGGGTGTCCGCCGCCGACGGCGTGGTCGGCCGGGCCGGGGGTGGGGTGCCCGGGGGGTGCTCGAGGAAACGGGGCAGGTCGTCGACGAGCAGGGGAGTCACGCTCGGCCACCCACCGGCGGCCTCGGCGTCGGTGGGCGCCGGCCGGGCCCGGCGGCGGCCGGCGAGCCGGGCGGCCAGCAGCCCGAGGGCGATGCCGACCAGGACGGCCAGGACGATCCCACCGGCCGCGGCGGCGGTCGACACCGACGCGAGCCCACTCACGGCGACACCCCCGGCGTCGTCGACGCCACGGTCCGGGCACTGCTCGCCCGGCTGGACCCGTCCCACCCGCTGTGCGTGCTCATCTCGGGGCCCAGCATGTCAGTGCCATCGTCCCGTGCGCGGGCGCGCCGGCGGCCGGGGCGGTCAGCCGGTGGGGTCGATCTCTTCCGGGTCGCGCCCGAGCAGCACCGCCACCTGGTCCACGACGACGTCCCGGACCAGGTCGGCCAGGTCGTCGCGGTCGGCGGCACGGATCTCCAGCGGCCGCCGGTAGACCACGATCCGGGCCGGATGCTCGCGTCCGCCCTCGCGGTGCGCCGGCAGCACCCGGGCCAGCGGGACGCTGCCGTCGTCGAGCACGTCGGCGTCCAGGACGACGTCGTCCGGGCTGCTGTGGTCCACCCAGGGCACGTCCTCGACGGCGAACTCCACGCCGGCCAGCTCGCGCTCCCACCGACGCTCGAGGTCCTCGACGGCGTCGAGGACCAGGTCGTCGAACTGCTCGGCGCGGCTGCGGGACAGGGGCACGGTCGGCGGCACCAGGCGGCCGCGCAGGCCACGGCCGTGGCGGTCGCGCCGGGCGCGGGCAGGGAGTCGGTCCATCGCGGTCCGAGCCTACGTGCCCGGGACGGGCCGACGGCTCGCTGCGACGCGCCGTGGCGGGCCGTCGGACGGCCCGACGGCCCCGCCGCAGCGTGTCCCATGCCACCGACGCCACCGTTTTGCGGTGTGCCTGCTCCCCAGACGACCGATTCGCGGTTAGTGTGCCGATCTGTGAGGACCCGGTGGTGAGGCAGTCACGTCGCTGCTCGCGCAGCGGCTGCGCGCAACCGGCGGCGGCGACGCTGACCTACGTGTACGCGGAGTCCACGGCCGTCGTCGGTCCGTTGGCGACGTATTCGGAGCCGCACAGCTACGACCTGTGCGAGTTCCACGCGGAGCGGCTGACGGTCCCACGCGGCTGGGAGGTCGTGCGGCACGAGATGGACGCCGAGGACGCCGGCCCGACCGGTGACGACCTGCTCGCCCTGGCCGACGCCGTCCGCGAGGCCGCCCGTCCCGAGCCCGAGCGTGACCCGGCCGACGACGGCAGGGGCACGCGGCGCGGGCATCTGCGGGTGCTGCCCAACCTCCCCTGATCCCGCCGCCCGGCCGCATCCGGTGCGCTGGGTCCGGCGTGCGCCGATAGGGTCGCAGCGTCGCCGGTCGCCGGGCCGCGGCGAGCCGAGCGCGAGGGTGAGCTGTTGTCCGACCTGTCGTCGATCATCAAGGCCTACGACGTGCGTGGGGTGGTCCCCGACCAGTGGGACGCCGACGTCGCGCGGTCCATCGGTGCCGCGTTCGCCGAGTTCGTGCACGTCGAGACCGGTGTCACGGCGGTGGTCACCGCCCACGACATGCGCGACTCCTCGATCCCGCTGTCGCGGGCCTTCGCGGAGGGCGTGCTGGCCCGGGGCCTCGACGTCGTGGAGGCCGGGCTGGGCTCCACCGACATGCTGTACTTCGCGTCCGGGTCGCTGGAGCTGCCCGGCGCGATGTTCACCGCCAGCCACAACCCGGCGCAGTACAACGGCATCAAGCTCTGCCGGGCCGGCGCGGCCCCCGTCGGCCAGGACTCCGGGCTGGTGCAGATCCGGGAGTGGGCCGAGCAGGGCAGCGTCTTCGCCCGCCGCCCCGAGCGGATCGGCTCGGTCAGCAGCCGGGACGTCGTCGCCGAGTACGCCGCCCACCTCCGGCACCTGGTCGACCTCTCCGGCATCCGCCCGCTGAAGGTCGTCGTCGACGCCGGCAACGGCATGGGCGGCTTCACCGTCCCGGTCGTGCTCTCCGGCCTGCCGCTGGAGATCGTGCCGATGTACTTCGAGCTGGACGGGACCTTCCCCAACCACGAGGCCAACCCGCTGGACCCGGCCAACCTGGTGGACCTGCAGGCCGCCGTGGTCGAGCACGGTGCCGACATCGGGCTGGCCTTCGACGGGGATGCGGACCGCTGCTTCATCGTCGACGAGCGCGGCGAGGCGGTCAGCCCCTCGGCGATCACCGGCCTGGTCGCCGTCCGGGAGCTGGCCAAGGGCCGCGGCCGCACGATCATCCACACCCTGATCACCTCCCACGCTGTGCCCGAGATCGTCCGGGAGCACGGCGGTGAGCCGGTGCGCACCCGGGTGTGCCACTCGTTCATCAAGGCCGAGATGGCGCGCACCG
>JAOPWG010000493.1 GCA_025965775.1 Modestobacter sp.
TTCCCCTACGCCCGCCAGGACAAGAAGCACCGCGGCCGCGAGCCGATCTCCGCCCGCCTCGTCGCCGACATGTTCAAGACCGCCGGAGCCGACCGGCTGATGTCGGTCGACCTGCACACCGCGCAGATCCAGGGCTTCTTCGACGGCCCCGTCGACCACCTGTTCGCCATCGACCTGCTGGTCGGGGAGATCTGCCGCAAGTGGAGCGACCGCGACCTGACCGTCGTCTCGCCGGACTCCGGCCGGGTACGGGTGGCCGAGCGCTGGACCGACAAGCTCGGCGGCACGCCGCTGGCCTTCATCCACAAGACCCGCGACATGACCCGGCCCAACCAGGTGGTCGCCAACCGCGTCGTCGGTGAGGTCGAGGGCCGGGTCTGCATCCTGGTCGACGACATGATCGACACCGGCGGCACGATCGTCGCGGCCGCCGAGACGCTGTTCGCCTCCGGCGCCGCCGAGGTCATCGTGGCCGCCACCCACGGCGTGCTGTCCGGCCCGGCCGTGGACCGGCTGAAGAACAGCCGGATCAGCGAGGTCATCGTCACCAACACGCTGCCGATCCAGCCGGCTCAGCAGTTCGACAAGCTGACCGTGCTGTCGATCGCCCCGCTGCTCGCCCGGGCGATCAAGGAGGTCTTCGAGGACGGCTCGGTCACGAGCCTCTTCGACGGCGCGAGCTGAGCTGTGCTCATTGTCATCCTCCGGATGACACCGCGGCCAGGTGCCGTGCCCGGCGGGCACTGAGCCGCTTCCCGTGCCCCACGTGCGCTGACGGCCGTTCCGGCCGGGGATCTCTCCGCTGGGCGCGTTCCTCGTGCTCACCTGACGAGGCGTGTCCCGCCGTCGGGTAGTCTTCGTCCTGTTGCCCGGCGAGGGAGGCGGTCCGACCGTGCTCCGTGATCGACGTGCGTGCTCCGGGAGGCCCAGCCTCCGGCGGGGTGTGCCGCGCTCGCGCGCCTGGCACGCAGACCCGACCCAGTTCTGAGGAGCACACCACCGTGGCTGACTACCGCCTCGAAGCCGAGATCCGCACCGAGTTCGGCAAGGGCAGCGCCCGCCGGACCCGCCGGGCCGGTCGCGTCCCCGGCGTCCTGTACGGCCACGGCCAGGACGTCATCCACCTGTCGGTGCCCGCCCGCGAGTTCGCTGCGGCGCTGCGCAACGGTGGCACCAACGTCCTGCTGACGATCGTGCTGGACGGCAAGGAGGAGTTGGCGCTCACCAAGGCCGTGCAGCGGGACCCGCTGACCCGCGTGCACGAGCACGTCGACCTGCTGCTGGTCCGCCGCGGTGAGAAGACCACCGTCGACGTCCCGGTGATCATCGTGGGTGACGCGGCCCCGGACACGATCAGCAACCACCAGCTGAACACCGTGTCCCTCGAGGCCGACGCCACGAACCTGCCCGAGTCGATCGAGGTCGACATCACCGGGCGGACCGCGGGCAACGGCATCACCGCCGGCGACCTGCCCCTGCCGGCCGGTGCCACGCTGATCACCGACCCCGAGGCGCTGGTCATCGGCTTCCTGGGCGCGCCGACCGCGGAGGCGCTGGAGGCCGAGCTCGAGGAGGCCGAGGCCGAGGCCGGCATCGAGCGTGACGAGTCCGACGCCTCCGAGGCGGCCACCGGCACCACCGCCACCGGCGACGACGCCTGAGCGATCTGCTGAGCGAGAGCACGACCCGCGGGGGCGCCGGCACCGCCGGCGCCCCCGCGGCGTCTCCGTCGCCGCCGTCCGAGGGCCCGTTCCTTGTCGTCGGGCTGGGCAACCCCGGGCCGGGCTACGCCGGAAACCGGCACAACGTCGGCGCGATGGTGCTGGCCGAGCTGGCCGGCCGGGCCGGGATCCGGTTGTCCCCGGGCAAGGGAGCACGGGCACGCGCGGTGTCCGGCGAGGGCCGACTGGCCGGACGCCGGGTGGTGCTGGCCCAGCCGACCGCCTACATGAACGAGTCCGGGGGCCCCGTTCGTGGGCTGCTCGACTACCACCACCTCCCGGTCACCGACCTGGTCGTGCTGCACGACGAGCTGGACATCCCGTTCGACGCCGTGCGGCTCAAGCGCGGCGGCGGCGAAGGTGGCCACAACGGGCTGCGCTCGATCTCGCGCTCGACGGGCACGCGGGACTACCTGCGCGTGCGGATCGGCATCGGGCGGCCGCCGGGCCGGCAGGACCCCGCCGACTTCGTGCTCAAGGACTTCTCCGCCACCGAGCGGAAGACCCTCGACCTGCTGATCGCCGAGGCGGCCGACGCGACCGAGCTGCTGCTCGAGCGCGGCCTCGAGGCGGCGCAGAACGCCGTCCACCCGCGCAGCTGAGCTGACCTCGCGGGCCAGTCAGGAGAGTCCGCCCGTGTGCCGCGTCCCGTGAACGTGCGGCGGTCACCCGAGCCGCCCCGCGGTCCCGCGGTCGCCCGCTGACACGAGAGGGTGAACATCAGACGGTGAGCTGGTGACCCTCCGTCACCGTCGGCGATAGTTCTCTCAGCCAGTTCCCAGCAGGGGGAGCCGAGATGGACACGGGGGGTCACCGACGATGGCGTTGGCGGACGAACGCGTGCTCGCCGGGCCGGAGGCCTTCGGCCCGGCCCCTGGCTCCCTGGCCGGACTGCCGCCCGGGCTGAGCGTGACCCGGCCGGCTCCACGTGTCTCCCGCCGTGGTGGCCCAGGCTGGCTGTCGCGGTACCGCCGGACCGTGGTCAGCGTCGATCTGCTGATCGCCACCGTGGTCGGGGTCGTCACCGTCCGGGTCCCCGTGCCCGGCGGGGCGGTGACCGAGCACCGCCAGATCTGGTTGGGCGTGCTCATCCCGGTGCTCTGGCTGGTGCTCGGCGGTCTCCGCAGCGCCTATGACCCGCGCGTCTTCGGAAGCGGCAGCGAGGAGTACCGACGCGTCGGGGACGTGGGCGTCCTGATGCTCGCGACCGTCGCGTTCGTGAGCTACGCCCTGGACCTCGACCTGCCGCGCACCCTGGTCGTCTTCTGTCTGCCTGCACTCACCGGCGCCGTCCTGCTGGGCCGCTTCCTGGCCCGCAAGGCACTGCATCGGGCGCGGGTGGCCGGCCGCTGCCTCAAGCGTGTCGTGGCAGTGGGCCGCGAGGGCGCGGTCCTGGAGCTGATCGACCAATTGCAACGCGAGCGGTACGCCGGCATGCAGGTGGTCGCTGCCTGCGTCACCGACCCGCTGACGGCCGACCGGCTGGTGCGGGCGGGCATCCCGGTGGCCGGCAGCCTCGCCGAGGTCGCCGACGTGGTCCGGCGGCTGGACGCCGACACCGTGGCGGTCACCTCGGCCAGCGAGACCGCCGCCACCTACCTGCGGCAGCTCACCTGGCAGCTGGAGGGCAGCGGCGTCGAGGTGCTCGTCTCACCGGGCCTGATCGAGGTGGCCGGCCCTCGGCTGCACATCCGGCCCTTCGTCGGCCTGCCGCTGCTGTCGGTCGAGGAACCCGAGTTCAGTGGCTGGCGCCGGCTCGTCAAGGGCACCATCGACCGGATGATCGCCGCGGTGCTCGTGGTGGCCGCTGCACCGGTGCTGCTGGGCATCGCGCTGGCCGTGCGGCTGTCGGGGCCGGGACCGGTGCTGTACCGCCAGCAGCGGGTGGGGCTCGGCGGTCAGCTCTACACCATGTACAAGTTCCGCAGCATGGTGATCGACGCCGAGGCGCGGCTGGCTGCGCTGCAGGCGGCCAACGAGGGCGACGGGCTGCTGTTCAAGATCCGGCACGACCCTCGGGTCACCCCGGTCGGACGCTGGCTGCGTCGCTTCTCCCTCGACGAGCTGCCCCAGCTGTTCAACGTCCTCGGCGGCACGATGTCGCTGGTCGGGCCCCGGCCGCCGCTGCCCACGGAGGTGGAGCGTTACGACAGCTCCGTCCGTCGCCGGCTACTGGTCCGCCCGGGCCTGACCGGCCTGTGGCAGATCTCCGGCCGCAGCGACCTGTCCTGGGACGACTCGGTGCGCCTGGACCTGCGGTACGTGGAGAACTGGTCGCTGGCCCTCGACGTCCTCATCATGTGGAAGACCGCCTCGGCCGTGTTCGGCAGCCGCGGCGCGTACTGACCCAGGCGCCTACTGACCCAGCTCGGAGCGGCGTCGGAACGGGGTCCCGATGGCCGGCGCCGCCACAGACGGTGCGGCCACGTCCGGCGCGGACCCGTGCGACCGGCCGGCGGAGGGTGCCCGCCGGGAAGCGTTCGGGTCCGCTCAGCCGGGCTCAGAGCCCGCGGCCGCGCCGGTGCAGGGTGGTCATCACCGACTCCGCGCCCACCGCTCCGCTGGCCACGGCCAGGGCGACGAGGCTGCGCGGCTCGCGCCAGTTGACCCGGGCCGCCCGGGCCGCCCAGCGGGCGGCCTCGCGGCGGTGGCCCAGCGCGGCGTGCCCGAAGGCCAGTTGGCCGTAGACCCGGGCGGTCCCGGCGCCCGCGCTGCGCAGGTCGGGGTGGCGGTCCAGCATCCACTCCAGGGAGTCCACGCGGGTCTGCCACTGCCGGGAGAAGTGCGAGGAGGCGCCCCACCGGACCCGCACCAGCGGCTGGTCCACGTGCGCGACCGGGTGCCGGGCCGAGGCCCGCAGCAGCAGGTCCCAGTCCTCGTTCTGGCTGCCGGGGATCGCCTCGTCGACCAGCCCCAGCCCGCCCAGCAGGGCCGCGCGGCGCAGCAGGAAGGTCGAGCTGTGCAGCATCGCCATCCTCGAGCGCAGCAGGTCACCGCGGGCCACGGTCTCCGTGCCGGCCAGCCGGGGCGTCTCGGTGCCGTCGAAGGCCACCGTGATGGCGGTGGTCACGAGGTCGGTGCCAGGAGCGGCGGCCAGCCGGGCGAGCTGGGCGGTGAGCTTGCCGGGCAGCCAGGTGTCGTCGTCGTCGCAGAAGGCGACCAGCTCGGTGTCCAGCGCCAGGACGCCTGTGTTGCGGGCGCCGGCCAGGCCGGGCGTCCGGGAGTTGGGGATTACGCGCACGCGCCTCCCCGGGGCGCTGAGGGAGGTGAGCGCCTCGTCGGGTTCGGCGCGGTCGTACACGACGACGACGTCCAGGTCGGCGCCGGTGTCCTGAGCGAGCACCGAGTGCAGCGTCTCGCGCAGGAGCTGTGGCCGGTCGTGCGTCGGGACGACGACCCCGACCGGGCCGGCCGACGTCGGGGTCACCGCGCACCCCGGCGGAGGTAGCCGTAGGCGGCCAGCAGCGGCAGCGTGAGCACGGTCGTCAGGCGGCGCTGGTCGCGCGGCAGTTCGCTGCGCCAGGCGTCATCCCGTCTCAGCCCGATCCGCCCGACGGTGAACCGCATCGGGTTCCCGGCCACCGTGTGCGAGGCCGCCAGCTCCACCGAGGAGCCGTCGAGGAAGTCCAGCGGCTGGTCGTCGGGAAGGCCGGCGAACACGGCCAGCTCGCGCACCCGGCGCTCGGGTTCGGCGACGAAGTCCTCGTAGCGGAGCACCCGGGTCGGGGTGCCCAGCCGGGCGAGCAGGGCGAGTGAGGTGTTGTGGCCCATCCACAGCAGCGCCGAGCGCACGGGGGAGTAACGCGTCATCAGGTCGCTGCCCTCGGCCGACTCGGGGCGCCGGACCTCCTTGGTCCACGAGTAGGCCACCCCACGGCTGTCCCGAACGGCGTGCACGACCCGCAGGTCGATGCCCGGGTCGGTGCGCAGGCAGTACGCCAGGGAGGAGTGCTTGCTCGAGTCGATGACGACCGCGGCACCGGACTGATCGGCGATGGCCTGGTACAGCCGGCGGAACACCGACACGTACTCGGCCAGCTCCGCACCGGTGGCCCCCCTGGTGCCGCGCAGCATCAGCCGGGGGATGAACCGGGTCCGGTCGACCCGGGCGCGCAGCGTCTCCATGCGCTCGGCCAGCGAGCGGTCCCAGCCGCCGAAGGCCCGTTCCCCGACGCCCTGCCAGAACGCACAGCGGCTGAACGGCTCGCCGCATCCGCAGCGCTCGTCGCCCAGGACGGCACGGAACCACAGGTGGACCAGTTCGCCGGCGGAGCAGACCCCGGGGACCTCGCCGAGCACCCGCTCCACGACGGTCGTCCCGCTGCGCCCCAGGCCACCGATGAAGAGCACGCGGGGCAGCCCTGGGCGCGTCGGGGCGGTGGGGGCCGGACCGGCCGGGGAGCTCGACACGCCATGAGGATGCCATCGAACGACCCGATGGTGACCATGAGTGAACTCGATCGGGTGAGGGAGGGGGCGCACCCAGGTCAATCGGCGGCCGTCTGCGGCACCATTCTTCCATGACGGCAACGCAGAGTGAGCAGCGTCTCGGGGCCCGGCGTCTCGAGGGCCTGGGGCTGCCGCTCGATCCGATCACCGAACCCGAGGTGGTCGACCGGGTGATGGCCGCACTCCTCGCCGGTTCCGGTGGCTGGATCGCCACCCCGAACGTCGACCACCTCCGCCGCGCCTCGCGCGACCCGCGGCTGGCCGCGACGATCTGCACCGCGGACATCAGCGTCGCCGACGGCGCGCCCGTCGTCTGGGCGACCCGGCTGGCCGGCCAGCCCGTGCCGGCCCGGGTCACCGGTGCTGACCTGCTGTGGTCCCTGTCGGCAGCGGCCGCCGGTGCCGGGCGGTCGGTCTACCTGCTCGGCGGCGAGCCCGGGGTGCCCGACCGTGCCGCCCTGGCGCTGCAGGCCGCCTATCCCGAGCTGAAGGTGGTCGGCACGTGCTCGCCGCCGCCCGGCTTCGAGCACGACCCCGAGCAGATGGCCGCTCTCCACGAGGAGTTGATGGCCAAGGCACCGGACCTCGTCTTCGTCGGTCTGGGATTCCCCAAGCAGGAGCTGGTCATCTGCGGGTTCCGCGAGGAGCTGCCCAGCACCTGGTGGCTCGGCTGCGGGGCGGCGCTGCCGTTCGCCGCCGGCGACCTGGACCGCGCTCCGGTGTGGATGCGCCCGCTCGGGCTGGAGTGGTTGTTCCGGCTGGCGCACGAGCCGCGCCGGCTGTTCCGCCGCTACGTGCTCGAGGACGCGCCGTTCGCGCTGCGTCTGCTCACCCGGGCGCTGGTCATCCGGCTGCGTACCCGCTCGTAGCAGCTCCCGCCCGTACCCGTGTCGGCCACGGGGGACGACACACGACGGCGGCCCGGTGGGAATCCCACCGGGCCGCCGTCGTGTCGTCCGCGGGCGCCCGCGCCGGACCCGCTCAGCGCGCGGGGGAGTGACCCGGCAGGCGTCTGGCGGTGAGCCACGGGCCACCGCCGCCGATCACCGGTCGTAGCCCAGATCGGCCAGCAGTGCCCCGGCCTCCGCTTCGATGTCGGCCAGGCCCGCGGCGTCGAGTGCGTGGCGCCACCGCCCGACCGAGCCGGGATCGGCCGTGCCCAGTGCGGTGAGCAGCTCGTCGGGGACCTCCTCGTGGCCCAGGAAGGTGGCCAGCCGGCGGGCCGCCTCGACCGGTTCGGTGACGACCTGCTCGTACCGCACCGTCAGCACCCGCTCGGCGGGCAGCGTCGCCAGCCCGACCCGGGCGGATTCGGTGAACCGTCGCCAGCTCCATGCCGTCCGGGTGAGGTCGGAGGCCTGCTCGAATTCCGCGGCGCGCTCGGACTCCACCCACCAGCGCGCCCACGGGCCCCAGGCCTGCCCACCGCGACCGCGGCGGCCCGAGCCCGCCGACCCGGCGGCCAGCCAGGGCTTTTCCGCGTGCGAGACCGCCACGTCACGTCCGTCGCGGATGATCTGGATGAACTGGGCGTCAGGGAACGTCTCGGCCAGGAACGGGACGATGAAGCAGTTCTCCGGGTTCTTCTCGGCGAACCGGCGGCCACCGTCCCCGCCGGCCAGCAGCAGCAGCCGGTAGCTGGAGCGGAAGACGCGGGCTGCCCGGGCCGGTGGCCAGGAGCCGTCGTACACCTGCCGGGCCGCTGCCTTGGTCACGCGAGGTTCGAAGTGGTACGAGACCTCCGGCAGCGCACCGATGCACGAGCCCAGGAACGTGGTACCCGAGCGCGGGGCGCCCAGGACGAAGACCGGACGGTGCAGTCGGGGGTCGATCGCGCGCGGCGTCAGCCGGAGCCGACCGCCGGACCCCCGCCGTTCCCGGTGGTCGGAGACCAGCCCGCGGGCGGTGAGGGACAGCAGTCGGCCGGGGTTCAGCGGTACTGGCTTCGGCCGGTGCCGGTCGGTCAGTTCGCTGGTCATCGGTTCCTCCGGGTCGGGTGGTCGGCGCTGCCGGTGGGGCAGCGGTCCGCGTGCGGCAGCGGCGCTGCGGGTGTGGTGCGGGCCGGGTGGTCGGGCAGCTGTCCAGGCGTGGTGGGTCGGCCGGCGTGCCGTCCGGAGCCGGGACGTCGCCCCCGGCCGAGGCTGCGCAGAGCGGCCAGCGACAGGGCGTCCCGCCAGTGGAGGCAGCCGACCAGCCACAGGACGGCGCCGAGGGCCACGACGCCGGCGACGACCAGTGGGCGGCCTCCGGAGGAGAGGTATGCGATCAGCGGGAGCACGCCGAAGCAGACCGCCGACAGGACCATCGCGATCCGGGTGCCCCGGTCGAAGGGGTGCAGCTGCAGGTGCACGGTGAGCTGGGCCAGTGGCAGGACGTTGTTGACCACGATCGCCGCAGCCCAGCCGATGGCCGCGCCCATGATGCCGATCCGCGGGATGAGAACCAGGTCCACCGCGATGTTGACCGCCAGGGCGAGGAAGGCATTGGCCAGGTTCCAGCTGGTGCGCCCGGCCATGTTGAGGACCATGTCGACCATCCCGCAGCCGGTGGCCACCAGCATCGCTCCGGCGAGCACCAGGATCACCGGTGCCCCGGCGTCGTAACCCCGGCCGAACAGGCGCAGGACCTGCACGCCGAAGGTGGCGCACAGCAGGTACAGGGGCCAGGTCAGCAGCACCAGCCAGGTGGTCGCGGTGCGGAACAGGGCATTGGTGGCCGGCCGGTCGTCGACGGCGAGCAACTCACCGAGCCGGGGCTGGACGGCGGTGGAGATCGCCTGGTTGGCCATCTGCCCCACGACGAGGAACCGGGTGGCCGCGGTGTAGACGGCGGCTGCGGCCGGCCCGATCAGCACCGAGATCAGCACGATGTCCAGCCGCTGCAACGCGAGCTGGGCCACGCTGGCCAGCGCGCGGGGCGCGGTGAACGACCAGAACGTCCGCCAGGTCTCGCGGTCCGCGGGGGCCGCCGGTCCGCTGGGGACGCCTCGGCGCCGCAGGACCGACAGCCACCACCAGCCGACAGCGGCCGACACCGCCCACGGTGCCGCCCATGCCGCGACGAGCAACGCCGCGGAGTCCACCCGGACGGCGATCGCGACCAGCACCAGCTGCAGCAGCGGCCGGCCGATCCGGTCCACCACGACCGTGGGCAGCATCGAGGCGAAACCGCGGGTGGCGGCCAGCAGGCTGTCCGACAGCGTGGTCACCGGCAGCAGGACCGCGAGCACCACGACGGCCGCAGCGGCGCCGGTGGTCGCACCGCCGACCAGCCGCGCGAAGTCGGGAGCCCCGACCGCGAGGACCGACGCCACGAGCACCGACAGGCCCACCACGGGCAGCAGTGCGACCCGCAGCACCGCAGTGATGCGGTCCCGCTGGCCCAGGGCGCGCATCCGGGACAGCGACCAGACCAGCCCGGTGCCGGTGCCCAGCCGGGCAACGGTCTCGCCGAGCAGGAACAGGGAGGTGAGCGCGAAGAACGCGCCCGCGTCGTCCTTGACCAGCGCCCGGGTCACCACGACGGTCAGTGCGACCGAGGTGAGCGCCGAGACCGCGGCGCCCACGAGGTTCAGGGCGCCGCCGCGGGCCAGCGCGCCCAGCGAGGAACGCTGCGCCGCTGCGCCCGGCCGGTCGCCGGCACCCCGCGGCGCGATCGGGTCCGGGGGCCCGGCCGAGGTGACGGTCCCCGGGTCCAGGCTCACGGCCGGCGCCAGCTGACCGGGTGTCCGAGCCAGTCGGCCAGCCGCTCGTCGTAGAGCGCGAAGTGGTCCTCCAGTCGGGTGCGCAGCGCCTCGGGCATCGGCGAGCGCGGCCGGGCGTTGTGCTGCTCGAAGACCGGGTATCCGGTGTGCGGCAGGCCGAGGAACTGCAGCACGGCGTCGTACACCGGCTCCGGTTCGGCGAAGAAGGCGTGGCTGTCGACCACGTGCATGCGCTCCCGGCCGAAGACCTTCTCCAGCCGCTGCAGGTGGTCGACGTAGCGCCCCCGCTGCAGGTATCCCTGGTGCTGATGGGCGTGGCTGACGTAGGTGGGGTCGGACAACAACCGTTCGACCTCACCGTCGAGCCGCTGGTCCTCCAGGGCCAGCGCCGTCTCGAAGTCCTCGGTCTCGTAGCCGCGGGCCAGCTCGTGCGCGTGGGCGGAGTACGCGCGCTCCACCGGATCGCGCAGCAGGACCACGACCTTGACCTCGGGCAGGTCGCGGGCGATCCGCTCGGCGGCCAGCGGGTGGAACATGTAGTACGGGCTGGACTCGAAGGTCTGTGCCGGGGTCCCGGTGCGGCGCGCCACCCGCCGGGCGGAGGCCTGCAGCGGAAAGTGGCCGAGGTACCAGGGCAGCCCGCGCTGGTAGTCGGTGTCGAAGTAGTGCACGCCCTTGTGCTTGACGGCCTTGAGCACCGACGGATGCTGGGACAGCGTCCGGTACATCGACGTCGTCCCGCAGCGCTGACCGCCGATGATGAGGAACGACGGGGTCATCCGCCACGGAGCGGTGAGCCGGCCGGCGGTCACGGTGACCGTCTGGACGGCCTTCGTGGCGCCGGGCACCTGGCGGAGTCGGCGGCTCAGGGCATTCACGGGGTTCCTCACTTCTGTTGGAGACGGTGGCGCAGTGCCGGCAGCAGCCACGCCCCCACGTCGCCGAGGCGGGCGCCCGCCTCGGACTGCCGGTCGCCGAGGTAGCGGGTGGCGAGCTCGGCGAGATAGGTCATCGCGGTGACGCGGGCCTGCTGCGCCGAGAGGCCGAAAGGGGCCAGGACCGTGGGGGCAGTCGCCAGGCAGCGTTCGGCCGAGGCCAGCGGGTCGTCCGACCGGTTCACCAGGTCGGTCTGCAGAGCCAGGTGGACGGCGTCGAAGCCGACCGGCACGCCGGTCTCGAAGCGCTCCCAGTCCCAGACCATCAGCGTGCCGTCGGCCGCGGCGGTGTTCCACGCGGTCCAGTCACCGTGCCAGGCTCCACGTGCCAGCCGGACACCGCCGGCCGCCGCGCCGATGCCGGACAGCGCGGTGGCCAACTGGTCGGTGGCCGGCGAGGGCGGCAGGGCGGCGACCCGGTCGGTCAGCCGGCTCCAGTAGGCGGAGGCGACGAGCTCGTCCGCCGGTGTGCCGCCGATGCCCGCCACCTCTCTCTGCGCTTGCTGCACGAGCTCAGGGGTCAGCGCTCGCCGGCGCTGCCAGACCGGCAGCGCGGACTGCACGAGCAGCTCCAGGCCGCGCCAGGGGCCGCTGTGCAGAACCGTGGGGGCCCTGACCGTCTGCAGCCCGGCCGCTCGGACGGCCTCCAGGGAGGTTCGCTCGGCCTGAACGAGCCGGGAGGTCAGCGGGCTGACGCCGACCTTGACGAAGGCGAAGGTCTCTCCGCGGGGGGAGAGCAGTTGCAGCACCGGCTTGCGGTTGGCCCGCGGCGGGCTCAGATGCAGACTCACGAGCACCTCGCGGCCGAGGACCTCGCCGAGGTGTTCCTCGATCCCGGTGACGTCCTGGCCGGCCGGCAGGCTCAGGCGCACCCGGTCGCGCAGCAGCACCTGGGCCAGTCCCGTGCGGCCTGCGACGGACAACCCTGCGGCGGACCAACGGGCGAGGCGGCCGCTGCCCTCTCCGTAGCGTCGTACCGCAGCGGCGGACGGGCGGCGGCCGACCGGGACGAGCAGTCGAGGGCGGCGCACGTGGGGCAGCAGGAGGAACTCGCGGTGCACGGCAGCGCCGATCGCCGGGGCTACCCGGCCGATGCTCAGGGTGAGGGGCGGTGGCCAGAGCAGCGGGCTGATCTCGGTGAGGTACTCCAGGCGGTCGTCGGTCATGATCGGCTCCCTTCGGGCACGATCCCCGAGGCCGGTGCCGGTCCCGGGAGGGACGGAGGCCCGGACCACGCGGGGAGAGCCCTGGTGGCGGCTCGGCGGCCGACCGCATTGCCGCCGTCCTGCCCGGCGTTCCGCCACAGCAGGGCGATGGACAGGAAGGCGAAGACCAGCGGCATCGTGAGGTCGTTGTAGACGAGCATGAAGAACAACGGCAGCCCGATCGCCAGCAGCCCGGCGTCGCCGATCGGTGATCGGTCGCGCCGGTAGGCCCACAGCGAGCGCACGAAGAACCCGACGTAGAGGGCCGCCCCCACGTAGCCCTGGCCGATCAGCAGCAGCCAGAGTTGCCCGTTGCTGCCGATCGTCGGGTTGCCGCACTTCTGGCAGTCCGAGCTCTGCCCGATGGCGATCGAGTTCGTCCCACCCCGAGCCGCGCGGGGGGAGCCGAAGCCGAGCACCGGTGAGTAGCTGACCGCCTCCAGGGTCTCCGCAATGGTGAACGCCCGGATGCCGTTGCTCTTCTGGTGGTCCAGGCGGTCCTGCACGATGGCGGACAGGGGCGAGGCCACCACGGCGACCGCGACCACGCAGATCAGCAGGACCAGCGCCACCAGGCCGGTGAACCGGCCGCGCAACGCGAGCCGGACGACCGTCACCAGCACGACCAGCCCCAGCCCTATCCAGAGCCCGCGGTTCAGCGAGTAGACGACGGGGACGGCGGCGGCCACCAGCACGAGGACAGCGCCCGCCCGCCGGCGCGGAGTGCTGTCGCCGAAGTGGGTCACCACGAACCAGCCGACGAGCAGCGCGAGGGCATAGCCCCACGTGTTGGTGTAACCGAACGGCGCCGACGGGCGTGGCGCGGTGTAGCCCAGCACCTCCTGCAGCTGCGCCGCGGAGGGGTGGACCAGGCTCTGCACGAATCCGTTGCGCGTCATCGAGGTGGGGAGCAGCAGCTCGGTGAGCGAGGTGAACTCGAACCTCGGCAGGAAGGTGCCCGCGATCCCGCCGACGACGACCATCACGAAGAACCAGCTGAGGTGGCGCATCAGGCGACGACGGGGGTACTCGTGCTCACGGAGGTTCCCGGCGTACAGCAGGATGACCGTGGCCGCGAAGTACCCGGCCGTGTTGAACGCCACCGGCAGGACGCGATCGGACGCGTGCCCGGGGAGCAGGTTGGGCGGGTCCGACCCGAGCATGGTGGTGCTGGCCAGCACCCAGCCGAGGAAGAGCAGCCAGAGCCCGAAGCCGGGTGGCGTCGCCACCGGCCGACGCCTGAGCAGGTGCCAGGCCATCGGCACGGCGAGGAGGAACACGATGAGGGTGCCCAGCCCCAGTGCCCACCACAGCGGGTAGAGCACCAGCAGCGCCGACAGCGGCCAGCCCGTGCGGAGGGGGAGGTAGCGCACGGCGGAGTCCGCTCCCGGTGCGGGGAGCCCGGTTCCCTGGACGAGGGACGCGCTCACCCCCCGGCGCCCCGGGCGGCCGCGGGCTCCTCCCCGGCCGGGCGACCGGTCTCGTCCGCGGTGGGCCGCTGGGTGTCCGGAGCGCGGTCCCGCGCGTCCTCGACGAAGGCGGTGACGGGCGCCGGCTCCGCCGCCGTCACGGTCCGGGTCTGCACCGGCCGGGGGGGCGAGACCGGAGCCGGCGCGTCCGCCAGCACCACCGGGGCAGCCTCGTGCCCGGCTCCCTGGCGCGAGCGCCGGTCACGGCGCACGACCACGGTGCCCAGGATGGTGGTACGGACGAACTCCAGCTGGGCGCGGGCGTCGGCGACCTCCTCATCGCGGGTCATCTCGGAGGTGACCACGAGGATCGCGACGTCCGCGAGTCCGGCCAGTGTCTGGGCGTCGACGCCCGAGGTGGTGGACGGGGCCTCCACCACCACCCAGCGGGCGGTGGCCCGCAGCTCGTCGACCACCTGCCGGGGACTGCCCGTCTGCAGGAGCGCGGCGGCCCGATCGGGGTCCCTGCCCGGGCCGACCACACGGAGGCTCGGCTGGCCGGCCACCCGACGTCGGGCGGCCGGGAGCCTCACCCGACCGGACAGGACCTCGGACAGACCCGTCCCGTCGCGCCCGTCGAACAGGTCCGACGCCGTCCCGGCGTGGACGTCGCCGCAGACCAGCACCACCTCCTCGCCGGACCGGGCCAGGGAAGCGGCCAGGTTGGCGGCGACCTGACCGGCCGGACCGGTGACCCCGGCGACCAGCACCACCCGGTGGGTGTCGGCCAGACCGGAGGTGACGACGTTGCGGAGCCGTGCGTAACCGCGGCCCTCCTCGGTGCCCGGAGCGACCAGCTCGACGCGGTCGCCAGGGACGCCGGCCAGCTCGACGAGCACCGGCAGGCCCACCCGCCGCTCGACGTCCGCCGCGCCCCGGAGGACCCGGTCCGAGCGCTGCCGCAGCACGGCCAGGCCGACGCCCGCGAGCAGGCCGACCAGTGCACCGGCGGCCAGGTCGATCAGCAGGCGGGGGCTGCTCGGGGACTGCGGCACCGACGCGTTGGTGATGACGCGGCCGGGGCTCACGATGGTCGAGCCGACCTCGTTCAGCTGGGTGCCCAGGCTGCTGATCTGGTTGTTCAGGCTGTTGGCCTGCGCCTCGTTGAAGGCTCGCTCGGCGGACCCGGCCGGCAGCCCGGCGACGTTCGCGCTGGCCTTCTCCAGCTGGCCGGTGAGGTCGTCGATGCGCGACTGCAGCGAGTCGCGGGTGGCCTGCAGCGCGCCTTCGGCGGCGTTGCGCCGGTTGTCCAGGTAGGCGGTGGCGAAGGCCTCGGCGCCAGCCTGTGCGTCCGCGGCGGTCTCTCCGGTGTAGCTGATGTCGAGGATCTCGGTGTTCGGCGGCACGGTGATCGAGACCCGGTCGGGGAGGGTGGCCGGGTCGCCCGCGTAGTGGATGGCCTCCGCGGCGGCGGTCACGATCTCGGTCGAGGTCACCAGCTGGGCCTCTGTGTCGAGGTTGATGTTGTCGGCCGAGGTCCGGCTGCCCGCCGCGGACTGCTCGCCGGGATCGGTCGCAGTGACCAGGACCGAGGTCATGGACGTGTACTCGCGCGGGGCGATGGAGGTGTAGGCGACGGCGAGACCGACGCCCATGGCAACCAGCAGCAGCACGATCCACCACTGTCGCCGCAGTAGCGCCGCGTAGTCACCCAGCTGTGCCGAACCCTGAGTCGGAATTGCCGCCATCGTCGTCCTTCCCCCGCGGGCGAAGGCTCGCCCGATCCGGCCGCAACGGTCATCGGCCCCCGAACAGGCCTCTGACTGGCCCGTTCGCCAGCAGTCCTATCACCGTGGGAGCGTCCAGACGGGTCCGATCGGGGCTCCCTCACCCCCATGGGCGAGAGCGGAGTGCGACCACTGGGCGCCCACCGTCACCCATACGGACGAACCTTGCGGTCCCCGTCACCGAGGATGAACACGCTCTGTGATGATCCCGACGGTTGCCGAGGCACACGTAGATGCGTGAACCGCCGACGGCAGTAGTCGTAGGAGGAGCGATGGCGCAGAGATTGCGCTGGCTCGGTGTACTGGTCGCCGCCGGTCTCGTGGCGACCCTGGCGTGGGGGCAGCTGCCGGCGATGGCCGTGCAGGCGGCCCAGGAGACGGTGCCCAGCGCCGTGCCGGCCGCCAGCACCCCGAACATCCTGGACGATCCGGCCACCGCGGCGAGCGAGCGGGTGCTCGCGCTGGCGCAGGCCGGTTCGGCCATCCTGGTCGGCGGGGACTTCAAGCAGGTGAGCAACGCGTCGGCCAACGGCGGGGCGACGTTCACGCGCAACTACCTCTTCGCCTTCGACCAGACCAGCGGCGCGGTGCTCACCTCGTTCGCGCCGATCGTCGACGGCCAGGTGAACACGATCGTCGCCGGCCCCAACAACACCGTGTTCATCGGTGGTTCCTTCGGCACGGTCAACGGCCAGACGAGGCGCAACCTCGCGCAACTGTCGTTGGCCACCGGAGCGCCCACGTCGCTGCGGGTCAGCGGGATCAACGGGGCCGTCAACGACATCGTGCTCCGGGGGAACCGGCTCTTCCTGGGCGGCAACTTCAGCATCGTGAACGGCGCCTCCCACGGTGGCCTGGCCACGGTGGATGCGACCACCGGAGCCGTCGACGAGTACATGGGCGTCGACGTGCTGGGCAACCACAACTACCCGAACCCGGCCGCGACCACCGACCGCCCGAGCGCCCGCAGCGCGGTGGGCGTGTCGAAGATCGACATCTCACCGGACGGCTCCCGCCTGGTCATGATCGGCAACTTCACCCAGGCCGACGGTCTCACCCGCGACCAGGTCGCCTCGGTGCTGTTGCAGCCCGGCGCGGCCGTCGTCGACCCCAACTGGGCGACGACCCGGTACACGCCGGACTGCTACTGGTGGGCCTTCGACTCCTACGTGCGCGACATCGACTTCGCCCCGGACGGCAGCTACTTCGTCGTCAGTACGACCGGCGGCCACAACGCCGGGACGCTGTGCGACACCGTCACCCGCTGGAACACGACCGACACCGGCCAGGACGTCCAGCCCGCGTGGATCGCCGACACCGGCGGTGACACGACCTTCGCGGTCGCCGCGACCTCCGCGGCGGTCTACCTGGGGGGTCACTCGCGGTGGCTGAACAACCCCAACGGGCAGGACTCCGCCGGCCAGGGGGCGGTGGCTCGCCCGGGTCTTGCGGCCCTCGATCCGCTCAACGGCGTACCGCTCACCTGGAACCCCGGCCGCAACCCCCGTGGCGTCGGTGCCCAGGCGCTGCTCGCCACCGCGAACGGCCTCTACGTGGGCAGTGACACCGACTACATCGGCAATCGGCAGTACAAGCGCGGCAAGCTGGCCTACTTCCCGCTGGCCGGCGGCAGCACGCCACCTGACCAGGTCACCCGCCCGCTGCCGGCCAACCTGTACCTGGCTGGGCGCAGCGCGACCGTGACGACGTCGGCCACCCCGGTCTCGCCCGGTGACGTGCTGTACCGGATCAACGCCGGCGGTCCGTCCGTGCCGGCCACCGACGGCGGCCCCGCGTGGGCAGCCGACACGAGCAGCACCAGCACGCTGCGCACCTCCGGCAGCAGCTCTTCCAGCTACGGCACGGTGCCGGCGACCAGCGCCGCGGTGCCGGCCGGCACGCCCACGGCGGTGTTCAGCTCCGAGCGCTGGGACGCCGCCGGCGGCAACGAGATGCAGTGGGACCTGGCCGTCCCGGCGGGTCAGGCGGTCGACGTCCGGCTGTACTTCGCCAACCGCTGCACCTGCACCGGCGCGGTCGGCCAGCGGGCCTTCGACGTGAGCATCGACGGCACCCTGGCGCTCGACGACTACGACATCGTCGCCGACACCGGTGACCAGACCGGCACGATGAAGACCTTCCCGGTGACCAGTGACGGGTCCATCGACATCGACTTCGGGCACGTGGTCGAGAACCCGCTGGTGAACGCCATCGAGGTGGTCAAGCGCAGCGCTCCGGTGCCCACCCCGGTCACCGCGGACGACGTCGTGCAGCGGTGGTTCGACGGCACGACCGCCGGGACCGACTTCGTGCTGCCGGCCACCGGCTTCGACTGGAACCCCGTCCGAGGCACGTTCATCGCCGACGGGCGGCTCTTCTACGGCTACCCGGACAGCACCGGTGCGTACTCCCTCTGGTACCGCACCTTCGACGGCGAGACCCTCGGAGCGCCCGTCCAGCTCAACCCGTACGAGGACCCGGCCTGGAGCACCGTCGCCACGGGGTCGGGTACGAGCGTCTACAAGGGCGCGAAGCCGACCTTCTACACCAGCCAGCTCGCCACGGTGACGGGCATGGTCTACGCGGACGGGAAGATCTACTACACCAGGGAGAACGCCTCCGGCCTCTACTCCCGCGGGTTCTCGCTGGACAGCGGGATCGTCGGGGCGACCGAGTCCACGGTGGTCGGATCCGGCGCAGCGGGTGTGTCGGGGATGTTCCTCTCCGGCACCGACCTGTACTGGGCCTCTGCGGTGACCGGGGAGCTCTACCGCGTGGGGTTCGCCGGCGGCGTCGTGTCGGGCACGTCCACCGTGCTGAGCGGTCCGCTGCAGGACGGCAAGGACTGGCGCGGCCGAGCGCTCTTCATCGGGCCTGGCATCAACCGCGGTGCACCGAACGCGGCGCCGACGGCGTCCTTCCAGAACGACTGCTCCGGGCTGTCCTGCTCCTTCGACGGGGCGGCTTCCTCGGACAGCGACGGGACGGTGGTCTCCTACGCGTGGCAGTTCGGTGACGGGGAGAGCGCCGCCGGGGTCACCTCGGCGCACACCTACGCCACCGCCGGCACGTACCCGGTCACCCTGACCGTCACCGACGACAAGGGGGCCACGTCGGCGAGCACCTCGTCGGTGACCGTGGCTCCGATCCCGGCCGGTGCCGGCATCGCCTTCCGGGACGCTGCCCAGGTGACGTCGCGGGGTACCACGTCGGTCTCGCTGACCGTGCCTGCATCGGTGCGGTCCGGCGACGGTCTGGTCCTGGTGCTGTCGACCAACTCGACGGTCACCGCCGGCACCCCCCAGGGCTGGACCCCGGCCGGTACGCAGTCGGGCTCGCCGAGTGTCACCACCCAGGTGTTCAGCCGGGTGGCCGGCGACGCCGACGCGGGGTCGGCGGTGACCCTGCCGCTGAGCGGCTCGGCGAAGGTGACGGCCCAGCTCGTGGCCTACTCCGGCACGGCGGCCGGTGGCCCGATCGCCTCGCTGACCGGTGCGGCCGACGTCGGTGGGACCAGCCACACCACGCCCCGGGCCAGTGCAGGAGCGGACAGCTGGGTGCTGTCGGTGTGGTCGGACAAGTCGGCCTCGGCGCGGTCGTTCACCGCGCCGGCCGGTGTGACGACCCGGTCCCAGCTGGACGGACTGGGAAGCGGTGACGTGGCCACCCTGGTCGCTGACGGCGGCGCGTCCGTGCCGGCGGGCACGGTCGGTGGGCTGACGGCGACCGTGGGCGCGGCCAGCAACCGGGCCACGATGCTGACGATCGTGCTGGCTCCGGCCGTCGCGGCGGTGAACGCGGCGCCGGTGGCCTCGTTCGGGTCCACCTGCTCCGGGCTGACCTGCTCGTTCGACGCCTCGGCCTCCCGCGACCCCGAGGGGGCGCCCCTCTCCTACGACTGGGCGTTCGGGGACGGGACGACCGGGACCGGCGCCGCGGTGACGCACGCCTTCTCCGCGCCCGGGACGTACCCGGTCCGGCTGAGCGTCACCGACGACGGCGGCCTCACGGGGACGACGACGAAGTCGGTGACGGTCGCCCCCGCTGCCGGCGTCGCCTTCCGCGACTCGGCCGGCACGACCACCAAGGGCGCCACCAGCGTGCCGGTGACCGTGCCCGCGTCCGTGCAGCCGGGTGACGGCATGGTCCTGGTCCTGTCGACGAACTCGGCGGTCACCGGGACCGCACCGGCGGGCTGGAACCTGGTGGGCGCGCAGGTGAGCTCCCCGTCGGTGACCACCCAGGTCTTCCAGCGGGTGGCCACGTCCGGCGACGCCCGGTCGACGGTCACCGTGCCGCTGAGCGGCTCCGCGAAGGCCACCCTGCAGCTGCTGGCCTACTCGGGGACCGCGGTCTCCGGGCCGGTGGCCTCGCTCACGGGGGCCAGTGACGTCGGTGGGACCTCCCACACGACGCCGCAGGTGGCGAGCCCCTCGGCCGGCTGGGTCCTGTCGATCTGGTCGGACAAGCAGAGCGCTGCCCGGACCTGGACCCCGCCGGGCGGGGTGACCACCCGCAGCAGCCTCGCCGGGACGGGGTCCGGGGACATCGCCACGCTGGTCGTCGACAGCGGTGCGCCGCTGCCCGCCGGGACGGTCGGCGGGCTCACCGCCACGGTCCCCACGGCGAGCAACCGCGCGACGATGCTGACGATCGTCGTGGTCCCGGCCGGCTGAACCAGGGCACCAGGCGGGTCTCGGGGCCCGCCTGGTGCCGGCCGGGCATGGGCACGAACCGGATCGGGGGAGCGCGGACGATGACCGGTGTACACGCGGCGACGGCCCAGCCACCCCAGCCGGCGGCTGGTCACCGGCGCCGGACCGGGCGCCGACTGGTCGTGCTGACCGCCGCCGTGCTGGTGGCGGTCGCGGCCGTGGTGGTGGCGCACGCGTGGCCGCGGGAGAGCTTCGCGGTCGACTGTCTCGCCGTCGGTGCGCAGGTCCGGGGCCCGTCCGGGGACGTGGGCACCGCGGCCTTCGTGAACGCCAGGTCGACGCTGGGGCCGCTCACCGTCCGGCGCAGCTTCGACAGCAGCCTGCCGGCGACGTTCACCGCCTCGGCGGCCCGTGCTGACGCCGCCGCCGGGGTGCGCTCGTTCGTGTCGTGGAAGCCGCCGGGCGGGGACTTCCGCGGTGCCGCGGACGGTCGCTACGACCGGCAGGTCACCGCCTGGGCCCGCTCCGTTCCGCGGACCGGCGTGTACGCCACTGCCTTCCACGAGCCGGAGAACGACATGACCGCCGCGGAGTTCGTGGCGCTGCAGCGGCACCTGTACTCGGTGGTGAAGGCGGCCAACCCGACGATCCACTGGGGGCCGGTCTACATGGCCTACTGGTGGGACCCCGGCGAGCCGAGCCACTACGTGGGCGACCCGGCAGCCTGGTGGCCCGGGGACGACGCCGCGGACTTCGCCGGACTCGACTGGTACAGCGCCCAGCCCCAGCCCATGACGAGCACCAGCGCCTTCGAGACCTGGTACCGCACCATGTCGGCGACCTCTGCGCCGCTGTACATCACGGAGTACGGGCAGTACGCCGTCGGCCCCGGCGCAGCGCCGGAGCCGAGGCAGCAGCGCGCCCGGGCAGCGGCGATCCGGACCGATGCCGAGTGGATCACGGCGCACCGGCGGATCCGCATGTGGCTGTACTGGAACTCCACGGGGGACCAGGGCGACTGGCGGCTCGCCGATCCGGCGTCCCAGCGGGCCTGGCGGGGTGTCGCGGCCGTCGGATGCTCGGGCTGACCCCGCCCGCGTCCGCCGGACGCCGCCGCAGGTCCTCGGGGACCTGCGGCGGCGGTGGTCAGCTCAGCGCGGTCGGAAGGATCAGGTCCGGAACCGGCTGGTGTCGCGGGCCATGTCACCGAAGGCGGTGAACTCCGGTCGAGTCGTCAGCGTCCACGAGCAGTCCATGTTCTGGCCGTTCGTCGGGCCGCGGTTGAAGTAGAAGGCGGCGGTCAGCACGTCCACGTGCGCCGCGAGGTACTTGTGCGCGTCGGTCAGCCACTGGGCACGCCGGGCGCCGGGGTCGGAGGCGAACTCGGCCAGCGCGGCCTTCTTCCCGTGCGCCCGGGCGAACGCGATCACCGGGTCGGTCAGCGTGCTGAGCTCCTCCCACCTGCCCGAGCCCTTGCCGCAGTCGGCCCAGTTGTAGGCGTCGGCGGCGACCACGTCCACGTAGGCGTCCCCCGGGTACCACCTGGCGGCGGCGCGGCCGTCGGACGCCGGGACGCGGAAGGCGTAGGCGGTCATCTGCCAGGTGAACTGGACGTTGGTCACGCCCTGGGCGCGGAAGATGGACACGACGCGGCGGTAGGCCGAGACGAAGTCGGCGGGTGAGCCTGCGCCGTTGCTGCCGCTGGCCTCGGGCTCGTGGTGGTAGGCCAGCAGGATGGGACCCGGCCGGCCCTTCACGGTCTGGGCCCACCGCAGGATGTCGGCGTAGAGGGCCGAGCCGGGCTGTGCCGCGGCGACCTGCTTCCAACTGGCCGAGGTCCGCACGGTGAGCATCCGCCCCTGCGGCACCTGGTTGCTGAACTGGGCATAGGCGTGGGTGGCCAGCGGCTGACCGGTCTGCTGGGACAGCTGCTGGACGTTGCCCGCCGCGCCGAGGTACATCGGAGTCGCGGCCTGCGCGGGCGCCGCCGACGCCACCGGGGTGGCGAGGGCGAGGGCGAGGGCGGACCAGCAGGTGAAGGCCCGGCGGCCCAGCCGCCCGGGTCTGTGCCTGCGGGCGCGGTGCCGTGCGCCGGGAGGGCGCACGCCGGTAGAGGACGTGCTCATGGAGGAGACCCTTCTTCCGTGGACCGCTGACCGGGTGAGCTGACGGGTTCGGGCGGGAAGATGGCCCTACGGCGGTTCGCCGATTCACCCCAGGGAACGAGTGGGTCCCCGGCTCCTTCCGCGCACGCCGGCGCGGAACAGGATTGAGCGGTGGCCCGGCCAGTCCTGGGCGGATGCCCAGGGGACGCCTCGCGCGAGCCGCCGGGACGCTAACCCCCAGGTCAGCTGTGACGAAAGGGGTGGAAGTGGACTCGGCACCCGGCCGGGGTGCTCCGGTTCCCGGATCCGCCGGCCCGCCGCACCGGTCGGCAGGCCGGACTAACCTGGGTGCCGGCCCCCGCGCGCACCCGGCGCGCCGTGTGCGGCCACAGAACCGGGAGTGGCCTGACCGTGACCCTGCGCGGCGTGCTCGACGTCGTCCTGACCGACCCCGGCATGGCCTCGGTGGTGGCGAAGGCCGGGTCCGCCGAGCTGGCGGTCACCGCGCCGCCGTCGGTGCAGCCACTCGTGGCCGCCGCCCTGGCCGCCGCACGGCCGGGCGCCGGCGTGCCGGTGCTGGTGGTGACCGCGGGGGAGCGGGACGCCGATGCGGTGGCCGACCTGCTGCGCTGCGTCGTCCCCGACCGGCGGGTGGAGGTCTTCCCGGCCTGGGAGACGCTGCCGCACG
>JAOPWG010000261.1 GCA_025965775.1 Modestobacter sp.
CGGCCAGCTCGAGCATCTCCTCGTAGGTGACCGTCTCCAGGCGCCGGGCGTTGGGGACGATGCGCGGGTCGGCGGTGAAGACGCCGTCCACGTCGGTGTAGATCTCGCAGACGTCGGCGCGCAGGGCGGCGGCCACGGCGACCGCGGTGGTGTCCGACCCGCCGCGACCCAGCGTGGTGATGTCCTTGGTGTCCTGGCTGACGCCCTGGAAGCCGGCGACGATGACGATCGAGCCCTCGTCCAGCGCCGAGCGCAGCCGGCCGGGCGTGACGTCGATGATCCGGGCCTTGCCGTGGCTGGAGGTGGTGATCACCCCGGCCTGCGACCCGGTGAAGGAGCGCGCCTCGTAGCCGTGGGTGGAGATCGCGATCGCCAGCAGCGCCATCGAGATGCGCTCGCCGGCGGTCAGCAGCATGTCCAGCTCACGACCCGGCGGGTCAGCGGTGATCTGACTGGCCTGGTCCAGCAACTCGTCGGTCGTGTCGCCCATCGCGGAGACGACCACGACGACGTCGTCGCCGTTCTTCTTCGCCTCGACGATGCGCTCCGCGACACGCTTGACGCGCTCGGGGTTGGCGACGGAGGAACCGCCGTACTTCTGCACGACCAGGGCCACGGGTCCACAGGCTACCGGCGTGGGCGACCGTCCCGTTCCGCGGCAGCGCCGGGTCGCCCTTTCCGGGGCTCGCCGAGTCCCGCTGTCACCGCTCCGGGGGACTAGCGTCGCCGCATGGCCCACGAGCAGGCCGGCGGGCTCCCCGGCCGTCGGCGGCCACCGGACAGGTCGGGCACGCAGAACCTCGGCGAGGTGATGGGCGTGGTCGCCCGCTCACTGCAGGAGCGGCACGGCGACGTCGAGGCCACGTTGCAGGCCATCTCGGCGGCGGCAGTCGTCAGCGTGCAGGGCGCGGAGGACTGCGGCGTCATCTATGTGCGCGCCCGGCGGCACGTCGAGCCCCGGGCCTGGACGTCGGACCTCCCCCGGGAACTCGACGAGCTCCAGGGCGGCCTCGCCGAGGGGCCCTGCATGGACGCGGTGTGGGACCACCATGTCGTCCGGGTGGACGACATGACCACCGAGCTGCGGTGGCCCCGGTTCGCCCGGGAGGCCGGCCGGCGGGGGGTCGGCAGCATGCTCAGCTTCCATCTGTTCGTCGCCGGCGACAACCTCGGGGCGCTGAACATGTACGCACGATCGCCGGGCGCCTTCACCGAGGAGTCGGAGAACATCGGCCTGCTGTTCGCCAGCCACGCAGCGGTCGCCCTCGCGGGCGCCCAGCACGAGGAACACCTGCGCACCGCGATGGACAACCGGGACGTGATCGGCCAGGCAAAGGGCATCCTGATGGAGCGCCACAAGCTGACCGCCGACCATGCGTTCACCGTGCTGGTGGAGGTCTCCTCCCGCACCAACCGCCGGGTGCTCGACATCGCCCGGGAGCTGACCGACACCGGTGCGATGCCGCCGGTCCCCCAGCCCCGGTCGGCCCGGACCTGAGAGCCCGGGCCGACCGCGCGCCCACCCGGCGGCGACCCGCGGGCCCACGGCGGCGAGGCCGGTGACGAACCGGTCGAGCGGGGTCGGCTGCCGCGCTGGTCCGCGGCTGTTACCGTGGCCGGGTGCGCGGCAGCCTCCTGCTTATCAGCCGCGGCGAGGCCCTCTCCTAGGTCGGCTTCCTCGCCGCGGAGTTCGCGCGTCCCTGGCGCGGCTGACCGCATCCGCAAGCTGAGCGCAGCCCGCGCACGATCAGCCGGCACGAGGAGTCCCCCATGAGCGCGACCCACCCGCACGCCCGCAACCCCCAGCAGCCCTCGGGCATGCCGATCGGCAAGTACGCCCCGTTCACCCCCGTCGTCCTGCCCGACCGCACCTGGCCGGAGAGGACGACCACCGTCGCGCCCCGCTGGTGCGCGGTCGACCTGCGCGACGGCAACCAGGCGCTGATCGACCCGATGACCCCCGACCGCAAGCGGCGCATGTTCGAGCTGCTGGTCCGGATGGGCTACAAGGAGATCGAGGTCGGCTTCCCGGCGGCCAGCCAGACCGACTTCGACTTCATCCGCCAGCTCGTCGAGGAAGACCTGATCCCCGACGACGTCACCGTCCAGGTGCTGACCCAGTCCCGCGACGAGCTGATCGAGCGGACCTACGAGTCCCTGCGCGGCGCCAAGCAGGCGATCGTGCACCTGTACAACTCGACCTCGACGTTGCAGCGGCGGGTGGTCTTCAACTCCGACCGCGCCGGGATCACCGACATCGCGGTGCACGGCGCCCGGCTGGTGCGCAAGCTGGCCGAGCAGATGGTCGGCACCGAGATCCGGTTCGAGTACTCCCCCGAGTCCTTCACCGGCACCGAGCTCGAGTACGCCGTCGAGGTCTGCAACGCCGTCACCGACGTGTGGGAGCCGACCGCCGACCGGCCGACGATCCTGAACCTGCCGGCGACGGTGGAGATGGCCGAGCCGACCGTCTACGCCGACCAGATCGAGTGGATGCACCGGAACCTGGCCCGCCGGGACGCGGTCGTGCTCTCCCTGCACCCGCACAACGACCGGGGCACCGCGGTGGCCGCGGCGGAGCTGGGCTACCGCGCCGGCGCCGACCGGATCGAGGGCTGCCTGTTCGGCAACGGCGAGCGCACCGGCAACGTCGACCTGGTCACCCTCGGGCTGAACCTGTTCAGCCAGGGCATCGACCCGCAGATCGACTTCTCCGACATCGACGAGATCCGCCGCACCGTCGAGCACTGCAACCAGCTGGGCGTGCACGAGCGGCACCCCTACGGGGGCGACCTGGTCTACACGGCGTTCTCCGGATCCCACCAGGACGCCATCAACAAGGGCTTCACCGCGCTGCGGGCCGATGCCGAGGCCGCCGGGACGACCGTCGACGAGATCCGGTGGGCGGTCCCGTACCTGCCGATCGACCCGAAGGACGTCGGCCGCAGCTACGAGGCCGTCATCCGGGTGAACAGCCAGTCCGGCAAGGGCGGCGTCGCCTACATCATGAAGACCGAGAACCACCTGGACCTCCCCCGCCGGCTGCAGATCGAGTTCAGCGCCGTCGTCCAGCGGCACACCGAGGACGAGGGCGGCGAGGTGACCGCCGAGCAGATGTGGGCGGCCTTCAGCAACGAGTACCT